>NZ_JBHYTK010000002.1:0-18727 GCF_042749255.1 Streptomyces sp. NPDC059524
GCGGACCCTTCGGGTCGCATTTCCCCGACCGGTGACCGCCCGGACCGGTGACCGCCCCGATGAGATGCCGCACGAAGTGCGCATCTCAGGGGCGCGGGGAACTGCGCGACCAGCCCCCACCGGGCCCGCACCCGGCGACACGCCGACGGCCCCGCGGCGCGGCCCGCACCCGGCGACACACCGACGGCCCCCCCGGGGCCCCGCCCGGCCCAATGAGGCCCCCCGGATGACCCACCCCGATGGCCAGCGCAGCGCCCCCGTGCAGAAATGTTCCGCATGCGTGGATTCCTTGCCTCCGCGGTCGGCGTCAGCTGTGCGGCCGCCCTCGCCCTCCCCCTGACCCTGCCCACCACGACCGCCGCCGCGGCCCCCACGACCCCGACCCAGGAGTCGATCCCCGGCAGCACCCAGTCCCTCCCGCTGGCCCCGCTCACCGCGGACCGCTCCGCGGGCGGCGGCGCCGCCCGGCAGCAGGGTCTGCCCCAGCGCGACGTACGCCCGTTCTCCCTCGTCGGCGTCGTCTGGAACGATCCGTCCGTCGCCCTGCACGGCCAGGTCCAGGTCCGCACCCGGGCGACCGGCACCACCACCTGGTCGGCCTGGCAGGACGTCGAGACGCACAACGACGACGCGCCCGACCCGGGCACCGCCGAGGCCGCCGGCCGCACCCTGCGCGGCGCGACCGCACCGCTGTGGGTCGGCGACTCGGACGGCGTCGAGGTCCGCGTCCAGGCCGGCGGCGCGCCGCACGCCTCCGACCGTGGCGACACCACGGCCGAGCCGCTCCCCGAGGGCCTGCGCCTCGAACTCGTCGACCCGGGTGACGAGCCCGGCGCCCAGGGCGCCCCGGCCGACGCCCCCCGCGCGGGCGCCCTGAGCGCCGAGACGGCCGCCGCCTCCGCCGTGAACGCGGAGCTCGCCCCGCTCGGCGCCACCGAGATCCCCGCGCTGACCAAGCAGCAGACCGAGGACGCCCTGATCAGCGCCCGTGGCGGCGACACGGAGGGCGCCCAGGCCCGCCCGTACATCGGCCCGCGCCCACGCATCGTCACCCGCAAGGGCTGGGGCGCGGACGAGACGCTGCGCGAGAGCCAGTTCCTGTACACGAAGTCGGTGAAGGCGGCGTTCGTCCACCACAGCGCGTCGGGCAACAACTACCGCTGCTCCCAGGCGCCTTCCGTCATTCGCAGTATCTACCGCTACCACGTGAAGAGCAGCGGCTGGCGTGACATCGGCTACAACTTCCTCGTGGACAAGTGCGGCACCATCTACGAGGGCCGGGCCGGCGGCGTCACGAAGGCCGTCATGGGCGCCCACACCCTCGGCTTCAACACCAACACCATGGGCATCGCGGTCCTGGGCTCGTTCGGCAGCTCGAACCCGCCCGCCGCGGCCGTGAAGGCGATCTCCCAGCTGACCGCCTGGAAGCTCGGCCTGTACGGCGCCAACCCGAAGGGCTCGACATACCTCACCTCGGGTGGTGGAAATCTGTACAGCAAGGGAAAGAATGTGCGGCTGAAGGTGATCTCCGGCCACCGGGACGGCTTCGCAACCGAATGCCCGGGACGCCGTCTCTACAACCAGCTCGGCACCGCCCGCACGACGTCGGCGCAGCTCCAGGGACGCTGACACGCCGGACACGGGCCGGCCCGGGCACCTCGAACGGTCTGCATACACTGGCCGGCCGAAAGACAGTTCGGCCGGCCCCAGCAGGAAGCAGAGACGACAGGTGACAGAAGCGATCCTCCTGGTCGGCGGCAAGGGCACCAGACTGCGGCCTCTCACGGTGAACACGCCGAAGCCGATGGTCCCGGCGGCCGGTGTGCCCTTCCTCACGCATCAGCTCGCCCGCGCGAGAGCGGCCGGCGTCGACCACATCGTCCTGGCCACCTCGTACCTGGCCGAGGTCTTCGAGCCGTACTTCGGTGACGGCTCCCGCCTCGGGCTCCACCTGGAGTACGTCACCGAGGTCGAGCCCCTCGGCACCGGCGGCGCCATCCGCAACGTCGCCCCGCGGCTGCGCTCCGGGCCCGACGAGCCGGTCCTCATCTTCAACGGCGATATCCTCACCGGCCTCGACATCGGCGCCCTCGTCCACGAGCACGAGTCGACCGGCGCGGACGTCTCCCTGCACCTCTCGCGCGTCGAGGACCCCCGCGCGTTCGGCCTCGTCCCCACGGACGGCACCGGACGCGTCACGGCCTTCCTGGAGAAGCCCCAGACACCCGAGGAGATCGTCACCGACCAGATCAACGCCGGTGCCTACGTCTTCCGCCGCTCGGTGATCGACACGATCCCGACGGGCCGCCCCGTCTCGGTGGAACGCGAGACGTTCCCGGGGCTGCTCGCCGACGGCGCCCACCTCCAGGGCATGGTCGACTCGACGTACTGGCTCGACCTCGGCACCCCGCAGGCCTTCGTGCGCGGCTCCGCCGACCTCGTCACGGGGCGCGCCCCGTCCCCGGCGGTCCCCGGCCGGCGCGGCGAGCGGCTCGTGCTCCCCACGGCCGAGGTGGCCCCGGACGCCAAGCTCACCGCCGGCACGGTGATCGGCGAGCACGCGCGCGTGGGCGAGGGTGCCCGCGTCACCGGCTCGGCGGTCCTGGACGGCGCGGTGATCGAACCCGGCGCGGTGGTCACGGACTCCCTGATCGGCCGCGGCGCCCGCGTGGGCGCCCGTACGGTCCTCACGGGGGCCGTCATCGGGGACGGGGCGCAGGTCGGCGCGGACAACGAGCTGCGCGAGGGCGTCCGGATCTGGTGCGACGCGTCGATCCCGGACGCGTCGATCCGCTTCTCCTCGGACCAGTAGCCGCGCACCGACCCCACGCACCGGCCCCTCCCGCGTGACCTCGGCGACATCCGCCGCACCCCGGAGGGGCCCGGGCTACCCTCGTGAGATGGCCGGCCGCCGATACGTCCCGAACCCCGCACCGCGGCAGACCCGCACCACGGTCCGCGGCGGCGCCACCCACGTACCCCGGCCCGCCCACGCCCCGGTCGCCTCCACGGCCGCGGCCCGCGTCTACGCCCCGGCGGACCCCGTCCACCTCGGCCTCACGCTCGGCCCGCTGCGCCGCGGCCCCGCCGACCCCACCTTCCGTACGACCCCGGACGGCTCCGTGTGGCGCACGAGCCGCACCCCCGAGGGCCCCGCGACGCTCCGCGTCACCCAGCGGGCCGACGGCACGGTCGAGGCGACGGCCTGGGGCCCGGGCGCGCAGTGGTTCCTGGACCAACTCCCGTCCCTGCTCGGCGCGTCGGACGACCCTTCCGCCTTCGAGCCGCGCCATCGCCTGGTCGCGCAGACGGCCCGCAGACGGCAGGGCCTGCGCCTGACCCGGACCGGCCTGGTCCTGGAGTCGCTGATCCCGTCGATCCTGGAACAGAAGATCACGACGGACGAGGCCTACCGCGCCTGGCGGCTGCTCCTGCACAAGTACGGCGATCCGGCCCCGGGCCCGGCCGGCGGCGACCTGCGCATGCGGGTCGTGCCGGACCCGTGCACCTGGACCCGGATCCCGTCCTGGGAGTGGCACAAGGCGGGCGTCGACAACAAGCGCGCGTCGACGATCCTGCGCGCCGCGAAGGTCGCCCGCCGCCTGGAGGAGGCGGCCCACATGGACCCGCCCGCGGCCCGCGCCCGCCTCGAACTCGTCCCCGGCATCGGCCCCTGGACCTCCGCCGAGACCATCCAGCGCACGAACGGCGCCCCCGACGAGGTCACCACGGGAGACCTCCACCTGCCGGGCATCGTCGGCCACGCCCTCGCCGGCGACCGCGACGCGACGGACGCCGACATGCTCGACCTCCTGGCCCCCTACGAGGGTCAACGCCACCGCGCGGCCCGCCTGATCCTCCTCAGCGGCGCAACCCCACCTCGCCGCCAGCCGAAGATGCGCCGAGTGAACATCGCGGAGTGGTGAGAAAGCGCCCCCGATCAGCGACTCCGTCGCGGGGCGCGACCAACCTGCCCCTGGGGCGCACGGAGTGCGCCTTCAGGGGCGCGGGGAACTGCGCGAGCAACCACGACGGCGCGGCACCCGGCCACGGTGATCAGCCCCCACGGCGGCGCCCCCGCCACGCACGGGGCCTACCGCACCTCGACGAACTCCGAGACGATCCGCGCAGCCCGCTCCGCAGGCGCTTGTGCCGGGTGCCCGACCGCGACGGCCCCCATCGGATCCCAGCCCCCCGGAAGATCGAGCACCCCACGCACGACGTCCCGGCAGAACATGGTCGACGAAACCCAGGCGGAGCCGAGCCGCTCCCCGGCCAGCGCGACGAGGAAGTTCTGCACGCCCGCCCCGGCGGCGACGACGAACATCTCCCGCTCGGCCGCGTCCCGCCGCTCGTCCCCGTACGTGTGCGCCCCGTCCATGACGAGACACGGCACGACGAGGTACGGCGCGTTGCGCAGCACGTCACCGCGCCGCACCCGCCGCTCGACGGACTCCTCGCTCTTGCCGTCCCGGCGCAGGTCCGCGATCCACGCGTCCCTCATCGCGTCGAGCAGCTTCGTGCGCGAGGCCGCCGATTCGAGGAGGACGAACCGCCACGGCGTCGTGTGGTGCGGCGCGGGCGCGGTGACGGCCGCGGCGACGGCCCGGCGCACCGCGCCGGGGTCGACGGGCTCGTCCGTGAAGGCCCGTACGGTACGCCGCTGCGTCACCGCTTCCCGTACGGCCTCGGAGGTGCCGAGCCGGAACATGTCGTCATGGGCGACGCGCACCAACTCCCGTGCGGAGCCGCCCTGTTCATCGGTGGTGGTCACGCCGGGCAGCCCGCGGACGACGGCGACGGGCAGGCCGCCGGCCTTGCCCTTGACGAGGTCGCCCGCGGCGGCCAGCTCGTCGGCGGTCGCCACGACGGTCGCGCTCAGCGGATTGCCGTGCGCGTCCGTGCCGCCGCGCAGGTCGTCGAGGACGCGCACACCGGCGGCGCCGATCGCGACGTCCGTCAGCCCGTTGCGCCAGGGGCGTCCGAAGGTGTCCGTCACGACGACGCCGACCTCGACACCGAGCGCGGCGCGCACGCCGTCACGGATCGCGGCCGCCGAGGCGTCCGGGTCCTCGGGCAGCAGCAGCACCGTGCCGGCCGGGGTGTTCGACGCGTCGACCCCGGCGGCGGCCATGACGAGGCCCAGCCGGTTCTCCACGATGCGCAGGGGGCCGCGGCGGGCCACGACCCGTACGGTCTCGGCGTCGATCGCCGCCTCGCGGTCGTCGGCCTGGAGGATCCGGCCCTCGGCCTTGCTGACGATCTTGGAGGTGACCAGGAGGACGTCACCGTCGGCGAGGCCGGGCTCGGCGGCGACGATCAGGGCGGCGAGGTCGTCGCCCTCGGTGACCTCGGGTATGCCGGGGACCGCCCAGGCCCGGAAGGAGGGCGCGTCGCTCACGAGGTCCGGACCTCCTCGGCGAGGGCGAGCGCGGCCCGCGCCATGTCGGCGGCGGCCAGCCCCTCGGCGGGGTCGGTCATCATCAGGGGCACGGCCCGGCACCGGATCCCGGCGGCCTCGACGCGCTCCACGGCGCCCGCGTCCACGGTGTCGACGAGCCAGCCGTCGAGCAGCCCCGAACCGTAGTGCTCGGCGACGGCCGCCGCGCTGGACTCGACGCCGAGGGCGGCGAGGACCTTGTCGGCCATGCCGCGCACCGGCGCGTCCCCGACGATGGGGGAGAGGCCGACCACGGGGACGCCCGCGTCGGCGATGGCCTCGCGGATGCCGGGCACGGCGAGGATCGTGCCGATGCTGACCACCGGGTTCGAGGGCGGGAAGAGGATCACGTCGGCCTCGGCGATGGCCTCCAGGACGCCCGGTGCGGGCTTGGCGGCCTCGGCGCCGACCGGCACGATCGCGTGCGCGTCCACGGAGGCGCGCAGCTTCACCCAGTACTCCTGGAAGTGCACGGCGCGGCGCTCGCCGTCGAGCGTGACGGCGACGTGCGTCTCCACGCGGTCGTCCGACATGGGCAGCAGCCGCACCCCCGGCTGCCAGCGCTCGCACAGCGCCTCGGTGACGGCGCTGAGCGGATATCCGGCGCCGAGCATCTGCGTGCGCACGATGTGGGTCGCGAAGTCCCGGTCGCCGAGCCCGAACCACTCGGGTCCGACCCCGTAGGCCGCGAGCTCCTCCTTGACCCGGTGCGTCTCGTCGGTACGCCCCCAGCCCTGCTCCTCGTCGATGCCGCCGCCCAGGGTGTACATCACCGTGTCGAGGTCGGGACAGACCTTGAGGCCGAAGAGGTGAATGTCGTCCCCGGTGTTGCCGATGACCGTGATGTCCGCGTCCGGGGCCGCCCGCTTGAGACCGCGAAGGAACCGGGCACCACCGATGCCGCCTGCCAGAACCACAATGCGCATGGCCCCAGCATCGCAGGCGGCACCGACAGAGTGTCAGCTGGTCCCGGTCAGTTCGATCTCGGCCACCGCGTCCCGGCCGGCCTCGGTGGAGCAGGCCGCCGAGTGCATCGGCATCTCGGTGAGCCCGGGGTAGTACACGTGCAGGCTGACGGCCGGCTCCAGGGAGTCGTTGGCGACCTCGTGGACGTACCCGGGCGCGAACACGCGCTGCGCGCCGGCCGCGAGCGTGTGGGTGCCCCGCTCCGTACGCTCCGTCAGTTCGCCCTCCAGGAGGGTCAGGACGCCGGAGGAGCGGCCGTGGTCGTGCAGCCCGCTGCCCTGTCCGGGCACCCAGGAGAGCAGCCACACCTCGTAGCCGGGGCCGGTGCGCAGCCGGTGGTACCAGCGGGTCGTCGCGTCGTACTCGACGAGGTGCTCCCACTGGGAGCGGTCGGCGGCGATGGAGCGGGCGAGTCCGGCGAACTCGGCCACGGTCTGCGGGTGCTCGCGCGCGGGCTGCAGCAGGTGCTGGACTTCGAGGATGTCGCCGGCGATCTGGAGGTCGCTGTCGCTGTTCATGGGGGTGTGTGGTTCCTCAGCGGGGAGTGCGGGGTGCCCCGCCCGGGCGGGGGCGAAGGGCCGTACAAGGAGAGAGGAGATGCGGTGTCGGAGCACGAGAGGCTCTACGACACACCAGCCGGGATCGTCTCGATCGTCAGCAGCTGGGACAGCAACAGCAACAGCACGCGCGCGCAGCGGTGACGGACCCGGCGGTGCGGGGCGTCGACAGCGGCAGGTTCGCGAGCATGCCCACCAGGACACCGGGTGGGAGGTACCGCTGTCAACTCATTGTCCGGATTGTGGGAAATGTTTCACCTCATCCGGTATCCCTCACAGGCGAAAGGTTTGTGCAGGGCTCGCACCGGACATGTGGCGCAGCAACCCGGCGGGCAAACGTCGTTGTCATCCTGTGATCCGAATGTGATCAGGTTCGCTTCCGTATGAGCGCCGGAACGAGATCGATCTCTGCGACGTCCTTTCTGGTGACGGGATGCGCCGCTGGCAAGTGTCACGGTTTTTGCCGATTTGAACACTTTCCGCATAGCCTTGGTTCCGCAGAGTGAATAAGGGGCCCAATAGCAGATCCCGGCTTGACTGCCCCGGATCGGCACACTTGTAATTTCACTCGTGTCGTTCAGCCGAAATCGGTAACGGCAACATCACGGGGACGCACAGACGGACGAGGGGCGCACTATGACCGAGTCGTTTACGGATCTGCTGGTCGAGGACGCGGAAGAGGAACTCGGCTGGCAGGAGCGCGCACTGTGCGCACAGACCGACCCGGAGTCCTTCTTCCCTGAGAAGGGCGGCTCCACGCGGGAGGCCAAGAAGGTCTGCCTCGCGTGCGAGGTCCGCTCCGAATGCCTCGAGTACGCACTCGCCAACGACGAGCGGTTCGGCATCTGGGGCGGCCTGTCCGAGCGGGAGCGCCGCCGGCTGAAGAAGGCCGCCGTCTAGCTTCCGGCACCTTCGCGCGCGGGCTCGCGCGGAGCTTCGCTCACCGCTGCGAGAACGCGGTACTCACGGCCCGTCGCCGGTGGTTGTCCACAGGCGGCGGGCCGCCGTTGTCGCCAGCCGTTAGTGTGGGGCCCCGTCCGAGACGCCACCGTGTCCCCAGCGGACACAGGCGTCCACCGCAGTCCAGACGAACCGGGGCCCGTACCTCGATGTCCGTGCACAGCCATTCGGCAGGCCAGTTCGGCGCTGCCGCCGCCGCGTTCAACCCGGGGCCGCAAGCGGGGTCCGACCCGAGCAGCGCCCCCGAGTTCCCCAGGCATGTCGTCACCGCCGTCCTCGTCTCGCACGACGGGGCCCGCTGGCTGCCCGACGTCCTGACCGGACTGCTCGGCCAGGAGCGCCCCGTGCAGAACGCGGTGGCGGCCGACACCGGCAGCGCCGACGCGTCCGCCGCCCTGGTCGCCCAGGCCCTCGGCGACGAGCGCGTCCTGCACCTCGCCCGCCGCACCGGCTTCGGTCAGGCCGTCGAGGAAGCCGTGCGCGGCGCCGGCGTGCTCACCCCCGAAGAGCTGCCGTACCTGAAGCGCCCCAGCGGCTGGGACCCCGTCAGCCGCTCCTGGCGCGACGACGCCTACGACCTGCCCGACCTGCCGCACGGCGAACCCGAGCAGTGGCTGTGGCTGCTGCACGACGACTGCGCGCCCGAACCCGACGCGCTCGCCCAGATGTTGCGCGTCGTCGAGGCCGAGCGCGAGGCCGGCGCCGACGTCGCGATCGTCGGACCCAAGCTGCGCGGCTGGTACGACCGCAGGCAGCTGCTCGAAGTCGGCGTCTCCATCGCCCACTCGGGCCGCCGCTGGACCGGCCTCGACCGCCGCGAGCAGGACCAGGGCCAGCACGACCACGTGCGGCCCGTCCTGTCCGTGTCCACCGCCGGCATGCTCGTGCGCCGCGACGTCTTCGAGCAGCTCGGCGGCTTCGACCGACGGCTGCCCCTCATGCGCGACGACGTCGACCTGTGCTGGCGCGCCCAGGCCGCCGGACACCGCGTCCTCGTCGCCCCCGACGCCGTCGTGCGGCACGCCGAGGCCTCCTCGCGCGAGCGACGCACGGTCGACTGCGTCGGCCGCACCGCCACCTCGCCGCACAAGGTCGACAAGGCGGGCGCCGTCTACACCCTGCTCGTCAACGCGCGCGGGGCGGCGCTCCCCTGGGTGCTGCTCCGCCTCGTCGTCGGCACCGTGCTGCGCACGCTCGCCTACCTCGTGGGCAAGGTGCCGGGACAGGCCTTCGACGAGATCGCCGGCCTGATGTCCACCCTGCTGCGGCCCGGCCGGATCCTCGCCGCACGCAAGCGCCGCGGCAAGGGCACCGTCGACGCCAAGGAACTGCGACCGCTGTTCCCGCCGCCCGGCGCCACCGTCCGGCACACCGTCGAGCAGGTCGCCGGCAGCCTCTTCGGCGGCTCCGAGCTGGAGACCACCACGGCGGGCCGGCACGGCGGCGGCGGACTCGAACCGGCGCCCGGCGACGACGACTTCATCCAGGTCGAGCGGTTCGCCCGGCTCAAGCGCATCGCCCGCAACCCGGGCCCGATGCTCCTCGTCGTCCTCCTGTTCATCTCCCTGGTCGCCTGCCGCGAACTGCTCGGCAGCGGCGCCCTCACCGGCGGCGCCCTGCTGCCCGCCCCCGGCGACGCCTCCGCCCTGTGGTCGCGCTACCTGGACGCCTGGCACGCCACCAGCACCGGCGGCACCCAGGCCGCGCCCCCGTACCTCGCGATCGTCGCCGCCCTCGCCTCCGTGTTCCTGGGCTCCACGGGACTCGCGCTCACCGTGCTGCTCGTCGGCTCGGTTCCGCTCGCCGGGTTCGCCGCGTACTTCGCCTCCAGGCCGCTCGTCGAGTCGCGCCTGCTGCGCGCCTGGGCGGCCGTCGCCTACGCGTTCCTGCCCGCCGTCACCGGCGCCCTGGCCGGAGGCCGCGTCGGCACCTCGGTCCTCGCCGTCCTGCTGCCGCTCATCGCCCGCGCGGGCCTGTCCGCGGCCGGCTTCACGAACAGCAAGGGCGCCCGCGGCAGTTGGCGCGCCACCTGGGCGTTCGCCCTGCTGCTCACCATGGCGACCGCGTTCACCCCGATCGTCTGGCCCATCGCCCTCGTCCTCGGCGTCGCGCTCCTCGCGGTGCGCCGCGACGACATCCCCGCCTACGGACTGCGCCTGCTCGCCGCGCTCGGCACCCCGCTGCTGATGCTCGCCCCGTGGTCGCTGTCCCTGCTCCCGTTCGGCTTCTTCAAGGAGGCCGGACTGCCCTACGGGAAGGACTCGGCGTCCGCCCTCGGACTGCTCGGCGCCTCGCCCGGCGGCCCCGGCACCACGGGCAGCCTGCTCCTCGTCGGCATCGTCCTCGCCGCCCTCGCCGCCCTGCTGCGCCAGGAGCGCCGCCTGGCGATCCTGACGGCCTGGGCCGCCGCCTTCACGGGCCTCGTCTTCGCGATCCTGTCCGACGGATCGACGTGGGCCGGCCCCGCCACCCTCGTCTACGGCCTCGGCCTTCTCGCCGCCGCCGTCCTCGGCGCCGACGGCGCCCGCTCGCGCGTCGCCGAGCAGAGCTTCGGCTGGCGCCAGCCGGTCGCCGCGCTCGTCGCGTTCGCCGCGGCCGGCGGACCGCTGCTGCTCGCCGCCGGCTGGATGATCGCCGGCGCCGACGGCCCCCTGGAGCGACGCGACCCGGTGCAGGTGCCCGCGTTCGTCGCCGAGGAGGCCGGCACCCGCGACCAGGCCCGCACGCTCGTCCTGGCCGGCTCCACCGGAGAGGTCTCGTACTCGCTCGTGCGCGGCGCCGGTGCCCGGCTCGGCGACGGCGAGCTGACCGAGGCCGCGGGCGTCAACCCGAAGCTCGACAAGGTCGTCGCCAACCTGGTCGCCGGCTCCGGCGCCGACCAGGCCGACCAGCTCGGCGGTTTCGCCGTGCGCTACGTCCTCGTACGGGACGGAGCGCCCCGCCAGATGGGCCGCGTCCTGGACGCGACGCCCGGCCTGACCCGGCTCAGCCAGCAGGACGGCACCGCCCTGTGGCGCGTCGACCGGCAGGTGGCCCGCGCCGTGCTGCTGCCGACCCCCGCCACCGGCTCCACCTCCGAGCAGGCCAGGCCCGTCGCCGCGGGCCCCGTCGACGTGCACACCGACGTGCCCGCCGGTCCGCAGGGCCGCGTGCTGCGTCTCGCCGACGAGGCCGCCGAGGGCTGGACCGCCACGCTCGACGGCACCGCCCTGAAGCCGGTCACCGTCGACGGCTGGGCCCAGGGCTTCGAACTGCCCGCGTCCGCGGGCCGCCTCGACGTCACCTACGACGCCCCGCTCACCCACACCGCCTGGCTGTGGGCCCAGGGCGCCCTCACCCTCGTCCTGATCGTGCTCGCCCTGCCGGGCCGCCGCCGCGACGTCGACGACGACCTCCCCGAGGAGGACGTCGCCGTGCCCGCGCAGGCCATGGAGGGCGAGGGCCGCCGCGCCCGCAGGCTGCGCGCCCAGGCCGAGGCCGAGGCCGCGCAGAACGCGGCACCCGACGAGGCGCTGCCCGTCCCGGAGGAGCCCGCGGGCATCCCGCAGCAGGCCTACGCAGAGTGGGACCAGCCCAGCTACGCGAACGCCGAGTACGGCACCACCCCGTACGCGGCGGGCGAGCAGCAGCCGTACCAGGACGCCTCCTACGGCTACGCCCCGCAGGCCGACCCCTACCAGGCGAACCAGTACGACCCGTACGCCTACGGGGGCACCTACGAGACGCAGACCCCGTACGAGCCCTACGAAGCGACGCCCGAGCAGCACGGCGACGGCACCGGCGCCGACCGTGAGCGCCCCGACGGGAGCCAGCAGTGAACCGCACGACCCTGTCCCTGATCGCCGCCACCGTGGCGCTCGCCGCCGTCACCGGTTTCGCCGCCGCCTCCTCGGGCGGCGGCGAGGACGACGCCCCCGCCAAGGCCGCCGCCCGGCTTCCCGTCGAGCGCTCCAGCCTGCTGTGCCCCTCGGCCAGCCCGTCGGACCTGGCGGAGACCGCGTACGGGGCGTACACGCCGCCCTCGAAGGACACCGAGGACGGCGGCACCGCACGGCTGCTGCCGGCCGGGACCGACGCGGCCGACGGCACGGACCAGGGCACGGACAAGGGCAAGGGCGACAAGGGCGGCGACAAGCAGCAGAAGCCGGTCCTCACCCCGAAGGCGCCCGGCAAGCCCGTCGAGGGCGAGGCCGACGGTGCCGACGCCCCCGCCTTGATCGGCACCGCGGACGGCGCGCTGGCCCCCGGCTGGACCGTCCAGCAGACCACCTCGGTCACCGCGGGCACCGGCCGCGGCCTGCTCGGCCTGAGCTGCTCCGCGCCCGACACCGACTTCTGGTTCCCCGGCGTCTCCACCGACGAGGACCGCAGCGACTACCTGCACCTCACGAACCCGGACGACGAGGCCGCGGTCGTGGACGTGCAGCTGGCGGGCCCCGACGGTGCGATCAAGTCCGACGTCGGCGAGGGCATCCAGGTGGGGCCGCACTCCAGCGTCCCGGTGCTCCTGTCGACGCTCACCGAGAAGCCGTATCCGAACCTGACGGCGCACGTCACCGCGCGCAGCGGCCGGGTCGCCGCCGCGGTGTCCGCCGCCGACGCCAAGCTGGGCGGCGACTGGCTGCCCGCGGCCGCCGACCCGGCGGGCACGCTCGTGCTGCCCGGCATCCCGAAGGACGCGACGGACGCCCGCCTGGTGGTCTTCGCGCCGGGCCAGGACGACGCCGACCTGAAGGTGCAGCTCGCCACGGGCACCGGCCGGATCTCCCCGGCCGGGCACGCCACGCTGCACGTGAAGTCGGGCATGACGAGCGCGGTCGACCTCGGCGAGGTCACGCGCGGGGAGCCGGGCTCGCTGATCCTGTCGCCCACCGAGGACTCGGTGCCGGTGGTGGCCGCGCTGCGCGTCACGCGCGGCAAGGGCGCCGACCGGGAGACCGCGTTCATCCCCGCGACCCGGGACATCGGCACGCGCGCGACGGTCGCCGGCAACCCGGCGAAGGGCGTCACGCTGGCGCTGACCGCCCCGGACGCCGCGGCGAAGGTCAAGGTCACCGCCTCCCCGGGCACCGGCGGCGGCACGGCGACCACGAAGGAGTACACGGTCAGGGCCGGGACGACGCTGTCGGTGACCCCGCCCGTCCCGAGCGGCCTGAAGGGCACCTACGCGCTCACCGTGGAACCCGTCTCGGGTGGTCCCGTGCACGCCTCGCGGATGCTGGCGCGGGAACAGGACGGCGTGCCCGCGTTCACGGTCCAGACGCTGCCCGACGACCGCGGCACCGTGTTCGTGCCGCAGGCCGACGAGGACCTGGCGGTGCTGCAGCGGTAGCGGCGCGCGGGGGCGGGGCCGCCGCGGTGGGCGCGGCGGCTCAGTCCTCGGCGTCCCCGTAGCGCGGGTCCACGGTCTCGGGGGTGAGCCCGAGCACCTCGGCGACCTGCTCGACGACCACGTCGTGCACCAGCGCTGCCCGCTCGTCGCGTCCCTTGCTGCGGATCTCCACGGGGCGCCGGTAGACGATCACGCGCGCGGGGTGTCCTTCCCGCGCCGGGATCACGCCGCCCAGCGGCACGCTGTCGCCGCCCCAGGCCTCGTCCTCGCGGGTCAGCCGCGGCACCTCCAGGACCAGGAAGTCGACCTCGGACAGTTGCGGCCAGCGCCGCTCCAGGCGCTCCACGGAGTCCTGCACGAGGTCCGCGAAGACCTCGGCCCTGCTCGCCGCCAGCGGCACCTGAGGCGGTGCCACGGGCCCGCGCATGCCGCGGCCGTGCCGGTCGCGGCGGCGCGGCGGGCGCGGCTCGCCGGGGGCGCGCGGTCCCTGATTGTCAGGACTTTCCATCACCGAGGCAGCGTAGTCCTCCGTGGCCGTGCGGGTCTCGGCGGCGCGGAGCGGCTCCGTTCGGGGCACCCCCTGTCGATTCCTGACCGATCAGGCCAATCTTGAGCTTGATTACGCTTCTTCCCCGGACCGCTGATCTCGCGGCTCCTGGCCGGATTTGCCCCGAGTGGTGACCGGTTTCAAGTGGTCGCGGGGGCGTACGACCCGGGGTCCTCGCAGGTCACCGCGGGCGCCCCCGTGGGCCCGTGTGCGCCGTCTCACCACGCGACACGGTGGGGTGACCTCGGGGAGAGTCGTCGCGGCCCGCTCAAGAGTGCGGTACCGTCCAACATCGTGAGCCCTGTACGTCGCTGTTCGCGCACCGCTTGCGGCCGTCCCGCCGTCGCGACGCTGACGTACGTCTACGCCGACTCGACCGCGGTCCTCGGCCCCCTCGCCACCTACGCCGAGCCGCACTGTTACGACCTGTGCGCCGAGCACTCCGAGCGCCTCACCGCCCCGCGCGGGTGGGAGGTCGTCCGGCTCTCCGACGGCAGCGGCCCGAGCCGCCCCAGCGGGGACGACCTGGAGGCCCTCGCCAACGCCGTGCGCGAGGCGGCCCGCCCCCAGGAGCGCGTCGCCGAGGCCGGCGGCTCCGGACCGCGCACCGCGGACCCGATGGAGGTCGCCCGCCGCGGCCACCTCCGCGTCCTGCGCTCGCCGGACAACTGACGGCCCCCGCCGGGCGCCCGAAGTCCCGGCGGACAGCGGATGTCTGACGGCCCGCCGGGCAGTCGACCCCCGTACGAGCATCTGACGCAACGCCATTCGTGTCCCATGCGTTGACTCGTGTCGTTGGATGACATGACCATGACGACTCCGCACCTGACTCCGGGATTCCGGGAGGCGCACATGTTCGTCCAGCAACTGGAGCCCGTCGGCGGATCGCTCGGCCTGTCCGCCCTCGTCGCGATCCTGCCCCTCGTCACCGTCCTCGTCCTGCTCGGCGCCGTCCGGATGAAGGCCCACCGCGCGGGCCTCATCGGACTCGCCGTCGCCGTCCTCGTCGCCTGGCTCGCCTTCGGCATGCCGCTCGACCAGACCCTCGCGAGCGCCGCCCAGGGCGCCCTCTTCGGGCTTTTCCCCATCCTGTGGATCGTCGTCAACGCCCTGTGGGTGTACCGGATGACCGTCCGCACCCGGCACTTCGACATCCTGCGCCGCTCCTTCGGACGGCTCTCCGACGACCCGCGCATCCAGGCCCTCGTCGTCGCCTTCTGCTTCGGCGCGCTTCTGGAGGCGCTCGCCGGGTTCGGCGCGCCCGTCGCCATCTGCGCCGTCATGCTCGTCGCGCTCGGCTTCGACCCCGTCAAGGCCGCCGTCGTCGCGCTCGTCGCCAACACCGCGCCCGTCGCCTTCGGCGCCATGGGCACCCCCGTCGTCACACTCGCCCAGGTCACCGGCCTCCCGCTCGACTCGGTCGCCTCCGTGGTGGGCCGTCAGACCCCGCTGCTCGCCCTCGTGGTGCCGCTCGTTCTCGTCGGTCTCGTCGACGGGCGGCGCGGCCTGCGCGAGACCTGGGTGCCCGCGCTCACCTGCGGCGTCGCCTTCGCCGGCGCCCAGTTCGCCGCCTCCAACTACGTGTCCGCGCAGCTCGCCGACATCGGCGCCGCCCTGATCGGCGCCGGCGCCCTGGTCGCCGTACCGCACGCGCGCCGGCCCGCCGCCGAGCCCGTACGCGCCGCCGTCCTCACCGGCGCCCGCAGCGAGGACCTCGACGAGGAGGACCCGCGCCCCGAGATCGTGAGCGCCTACACCCCGTACGCGCTCATCGTCGTGATCTTCTCCGTGGCGCAGATCCCCGCCGTCAAGGAGATGCTCGCCGGCGCCAACCGGGTCTTCGACTGGCCCTTCCTGGACGTCGCGGACCCCGGCGGCAAGCCGGTCGGCGGCAACGTGTTCACCCTGCCCCTCGTCTCCACCGGCGGCACCCTCGTGCTCCTCGCCGGCATCGGCACCGCCGTCGTGCTCGGCGTCCACGCGCGCGTGGCGGTGCGCGAATGGCTGGGCACCGTCCATGAACTGCGCTTCGCGATCCTCACCGTGACGAGCGTGCTCGCCCTCGCCTACGTGATGAACCTGTCCGGGCAGGCCGCCACCATCGGGCACGCCGTGGCGGCGGCGGGTGCCGGGCTCGCCTTCCTGTCACCCGTCCTCGGCTGGTTCGGCGTCGCCGTCTCCGGCTCCGACACCTCAGCCAACGCACTCTTCGGCGCCCTCCAGGTGACCGCCGCCCAGCAGTCCGGCCTCTCGCCCGAGCTCCTCGCCGCGGCGAACAGCTCCGGCGGCGTCCTCGGCAAGATGATCTCCCCGCAGAACCTCACCATCGCCTGCGCCGCCGTCGGCCTCGCCGGGAAGGAGGGCGACCTGCTGCGCAAGGTACTGCCGTGGAGCCTGGGCCTGTTGCTCGTGATGTGCCTGATCGTGCTGGGGCAGAGCACGCCTGTGCTGTCCTGGATGCTGCCGTGACCTGTGGTGATGCCGGGCGGCACGCGCCCGGGGAGGAATGAGGGGTTCACGGCCCGCTGTCGGTACGGCCGGGTAGTTTGTGGGGTCCGAGAAGACTCCAGGAGGGCTGGGCCGGCCGTGGCTGCAGATCTGTCGACGATCGTGAAGGCGTACGACGTGCGCGGGGTGGTCCCGGACCAGTGGGACGAGGAGACCGCCGCGCTCCTCGGCGCCGCCTTCGTCCGGGTGACCGGCGCCGACGCGATCGTCGTCGGGCACGACATGCGCCCCTCCTCGCCCGGCCTGTCCGGCGCCTTCGCGCGCGGCGCCGCCGCACTCGGCGCCGACGTCACCGAGATCGGCCTCTGCTCCACCGACCAGCTGTACTACGCGTCGGGCGCGCTCGGCCTGCCCGGCGCCATGTTCACCGCCTCGCACAACCCGGCGCAGTACAACGGCATCAAGATGTGCCGGGCCGGCGCCGCCCCCGTCGGCCAGGACACCGGACTCGCCGACATCCGCCGCCTCGCCGAGCAGTGGAGCGAGTCCGGCGCCCCCGAGCCCGCCGCCACTCCCGGCACGATCAGCCGGCGCGACACCCTCGACGGCTACGCGGCGCACCTGCGCGGCCTCGTCGACCTGAGCGGCATCCGCCCCCTCAAGGTCGTCGTGGACGCGGGGAACGGGATGGGCGGGCACACCGTCCCCACCGTCCTCGCCGGGCTGCCGCTGGACGTCGTACCGATGTACTTCGAACTCGACGGCACGTTCCCGAACCACGAGGCGAACCCGCTGGACCCGGCCAACCTCGTCGACCTCCAGGCCCGCGTCCGCGCCGAGGGCGCCGACCTCGGCCTCGCCTTCGACGGCGACGCGGACCGCTGCTTCGTCGTCGACGAGCGCGGCGAGCCGGTCTCCCCGTCCGCCGTCACCGCCCTCGTCGCCGCGCGTGAGCTCGCGCGCAACGGCGGGACCGGCACGATCATCCACAACCTGATCACCTCCTGGTCCGTCCCCGAGGTCGTCCGCGAGCACGGGGGCACGCCCGTGCGCACGCGCGTGGGGCACTCGTTCATCAAGCAGGAGATGGCCACCAGCGGCGCGATCTTCGGTGGCGAGCACTCGGCGCACTACTACTTCAAGGACTTCTGGAACGCGGACACGGGCATGCTCGCCGCCCTCCACGTCCTCGCCGCGCTCGGCGGCCAGACGGGCCCGCTCTCCTCCCTCGTCGCCTCCTACGACCGCTACGCGGGCTCGGGGGAGATCAACTCCACCGTCGCCGACCAGGCGGGCCGGCTCGCCGCGATCAAGGACGCGTACGCGGGCCGCGACGGCGTCACCCTGGACGAGCTCGACGGCCTCACGGTGAGCGCCGCCGACTGGTGGTTCAACGTCCGCCCGTCCAACACGGAGCCGCTGCTGCGGTTGAACGCGGAGGCGCGGGACACGGTGACCATGGAAAAGATCCGCGACGAGGCCCTGTCCCTGATCCGCGCCTAACCCCTGGCCTCCGGCCGGGGGCCGGGTGCCGGGTGCCGGGTGCCGCGTGCGGGGTGCGGGGTGCGGGGTGCGGGGTGCCGGGTGCGCGGTGCGCGGCTGTGGGGCTGTGGGGCGCGCCCCGGCGCCGGCGTCGTGCTCCCGGACGCACCCTGCTCTGGGACGCGTCCGGCGTCCGGTGCCCTGCTCGGGGACGCGCCCTGTTCCGGGCGTGCCCGGCTCCGTGACGAGCCCGGTTCTGGGTGTCCACCTTTGCCCGAGCCTTTCTCCCACCCTCCCGCCCCCTCCGGGGGCGTCGGCCCGGCGCCCGGCCTCGGGGCAGCGCCCCTGGCACGGGGTACGCATCCCGGCTGCCGGCCTCCAGCCCGGATCCGTCTCCGGCCGACCCAGCCTGGGGCCGGTACCCCTGCCGCGCGTACACATCCCGGCCGGCCCGGCCTTGGGCCGACACCCCTGCCCCGCGTACACATCCCGGCCGACCCAGCCTTGGGCAGTCTGCCGCCTGGGGCGGCACGGGTGGGCAAGGCGGCACCCAGGTGCCGGGTGCGCGATTCGGCGGGCCGCGGCTACAGCGCCACGCGCCGTAGGGGGCCGAGCCCGTCGCCGACCACCGCGTCGTCGTGGCTGGTCGCGCAGTTCCCCGCGCCCCTTAGGGCGCACAGCCACCCCGGCGCCGATGGGCGGGGCGCCCCCGGCGCCGGGCCGACGTCCCCGGAGGGGGCGGGTGGGCGGGAGAGGCCGAGGCAAGAGTGCGCCCCGACGCACTCCGGCGCCGCCACCCCAGCGGCCCAGCCCGTGGCCGACCACCGCGCCATCGTCGCTGATCGCGCCCACGCCGCGGAGCCTCATATCGGACAGAGCCCCGCGCCCTAGCTGGGGCAGGCCCGGTGCCGGGCCGACGCCCCCGCGCGGCGGGGGGGGGCGGGTGGGGGGCCTGTGCCAGGGGCACCGCGTGCGGGCACGCACCGATGCGCCCC
>NZ_JBHYTK010000002.1:18737-37329 GCF_042749255.1 Streptomyces sp. NPDC059524
CCCACTCTCCCACCCCCCCCCCCCCCCCGCGCCCCAACACTCCCCACCCCCCCCGCCCCCGCGGGGGCGGCGCCCGGGCCGGGTGCCGGGCCGACGCCCCCGGAGGGGGCGGGTGGGCGGGAGCGGGGCTTGGGCCAGGGGCACAGGGTGCGGGCTCGCACTGTTGCGCCCCTGGCCGGCCGAGGCCGGCGCGGGGGTGGTGGAGTCTGCCTCTGCCCCTTGCGGGGGCTCCCCCACGCGGGTCTGGAGGTGCCTGCCCCTGCCCCTTGCAGGGGCTCCCCCCACGCGGGCCTGGAGGTGGCCTGCCCCTGCCCCTTACGGGGGGGCTCGGCCCGCGCGGGCCGAGTGGAGCACCGGCGCTTCAGACGGCGTCGGGCCCGTACCCGAGGCGCTACCGTCGCGCCGCCTCGTGGCCGGCGCGGCGGCCGAAGAAGGTGCCGTCGCCGAGGGAGGCCCCGCTGGCGTAGCCGCCCGTGGCGATGCCGGTGGTGGCGCGGCCGGCGGCGTAGAGGCCGGGGAGGGGGCTGCCGTCGACATGGAGGACGCGGCCCTCCGTGTCGGTGGTCAGGCCGCCCAGCGCGAAGCCGGCCGTGCGGGGGCTCAGGTCGACCGCGCCGAGCGGGCCCTTCAGGGGGCGCAGCCAAGCCGCCGCCTTGTGGTGGACGGGGTCGCGGCCCTGCTCGGCGTGGCGGTTGTAGAGGTCGAGGGTCGATTCGAGGGCGCCTTCGGGCAGGCCCATGGCGGAGGCCAGCTCGGTGGGTGTCTCGGCGACGACCGTGGGGGACGTACGCAGTTGTTCGGCGGCCCGCGTGGCGGCGTCGGCCTCCTCGAATCCGGTCTCGTCGAGGACGAGCCAGCAGCCGTTGCCCTGGTGGAGCAGGGATGCCTGGCCGATGCGGCCCGCGTAGGTGTCCTCGTTGATGAACCGCTGCCCGTGGGCGTTCACGACGATGCCCCGGATCAGGTGCTGCGGGTCGACGCCGACGGCGACCTCGCAGGCGTCGAGATGGCTGACCTGCGCGCCGAGCGCCTGGCCGAGCCGGATGGAGATGCCGTCGTGCTCCTCGACGGCCGCGCCGGGCCGCCCGCTGAGCCGGGGCGTGTGCGCGCCGACCATGGCCTCGTCGTAGGTGAAGGACCCGGTGGTGAGGATGACGCCGCGCCGGGCGCGGACGTGGAGGGTGCGGCCGAAGGAGCGGGCCCGCACTCCGCACACCCGGCCGTCGGCGGCGACGACCAGTCCGTCGACGCGGGTGTCGTAGCGGGCGGTGACGCCGAGCCGGGACGCGGTGCGCACGAGGGGTTCCATGAGGAGCCGGCCCCGGCCCTGTTCCCCGTTCGGGGCGCCGGTGAGCGGCCCCGCGCAGGGCAGGTGGCCGCGCGGCGCCGGGTCGGCGATCGCGGTGAACGGGTGGGCGTTCTCGCCGCCCGAGTACATGAGGCCCTCGTCGCCGTACGCCTCCCAGGCCGGCTCGCCGAAGAACGCGGGGCGGAAGGCCACCCCGCAGGTGCCGGTGAGCCAGTCGTAGTGCTCGGGGCTGCCCTCGCTGTAGAGGCGGATCTTGTGCGGGTCGCCACCGGGGCCGAGCGCGGCGGTGAGGAACGCGGCCATGTTCGCGGGGGTGTCGTCGTAGCCGCAGGCCCGCTGGAGCGCGGTGCCGCCGCCGAGGTAGATGAAGCCGCCGGACAGCGCGGCGGCCCCGCCCCAGCCGCCGGCGCGTTCGAGGACGAGGACCTCGGCGCCCTGCTGCGCGGCGGCGACCGCGGCCGCGGCGCCGGCGACGCCGTACCCGGCGATCACCACCTCCGCGTCGGCGTCCCATTCCGGAACCGTGCTCTCGTCGATCGGCCGCATCCGTACGCTCCTGAGGCTGGGGCTGCTCGTGGACGTGCCGGAGGCTAGGGGCCGGGACGGGTCGGGCGCGGCCGCCGTTCCCGGTCACCGGGACGGGGAGCCGCCCTCAAGGAGACGCGGGCCGGACGGGAGCGGTGCGGGACGCCGAGCTGGTGGCTGACGGTGGCGGGGGCCAGGCCGTTGCGGCGGGCGAGTTCGCCGGTGGTGCGCGGGGTGTCGGGGTCGGCGAGGAGCGCGGCGCGGCTGCGGCCGATGGGCCGGCCGGTGGCGGGCCCGCGCGGCCGGTCGAGGGCGGTGCCGAGGCCGGCGGCCGGGTGGTGGAGCACGACCTCGCCGCCGGGTTCGCGCCGCACGGAGATGTCGGCGCCGTGCGCGGGGGGGGGCACGAGGACGCCCCCCCGCCGGTCGGTGTACACGAAGCCGGCGACCGGCCACCGATCCGCGTTCGTGGTCGGTCTCGGATTCATGCGCGAGCACGGCCGCCGGCCGGCGCTGCACGACCAGAACAGCGCCCTGAAACAGCCGGGACCCGGCCGTCGGGGGGCGGCCGGGTCCCGCCGCGCAGCGCCCGGGGGCGGTTGACATGATGGGCGGGTGAACTTCCGGTCGATCTACTCCCAAGGTTTCGCCCGCGTCGCCGCCTGCACGGGGCACGCCGCGATCGCCGACCCGCTCGCCAACGCCGAGGCGGTCCTGCGCCAGGCGCGGCAGTGCGCGCGGGACGGTGTCGCGGTCGCCGTCTTCCCCGAGCTGGGCCTGACGGGCTACTCGATCGAGGACCTGCTGCTGCAGGACCCGGTCCTGGACGATGTCGAGGCCGCGCTCGCCGAGGTCGTGGCGGGCTCCGCGGACCTGATGACGGTGCTCGCGGTGGGCGCCCCGCTGCGCCACCGGCACCGGATCTACAACTGCGCGGTCCTGATCCACCGCGGCCGGATCCTCGGCGTGGTCCCGAAGTCGTACCCGCCGAACTACCGGGAGTTCTACGAGCGCCGTCAGATCGCGGGCGGCGACGACGAGCGGGGCGGCACGATCCGGGTCGGCGGCGCGGAGGTCGCGTTCGGCACGGACCTGCTGTTCGCGGCCGAGGACGTGCCGGGGCTCGTGCTGCACGCCGAGGTGTGCGAGGACATGTGGGTGCCGGTGCCGCCGAGCGCCGAGGCCGCGCTCGCCGGGGCGACGGTGCTGCTGAACCTGTCGGGCAGCCCGATCACGGTGGGCCGCGCCGAGGACCGCGGGCTGCTGTGCCGCTCGGCGTCGGCGCGCTGCCTGGCCGCGTACGTGTACTCGGCGGCGGGTCTCGGGGAGTCGACGACGGACCTGTCGTGGGACGGCCAGACGATGGTCTACGAGAACGGCGCGCTGCTCGCCGAGACGGAACGCTTCGCGCAGGGCGACCAGTTCGCGGTGGCGGACGTCGACCTGGACCTGCTGATGCAGGAGCGGCGCCGGATGGGCACGTTCGACGACAACCGCCGTACGCACGCGGCCCGCACCGGCGACTTCCGCCGGGTCGGCTTCGAGCTGGCGGCGCCGGCGACGGACTTCGGTCTGCGGCGCCGCGTGGAGCGTTTCCCCTTCGTGCCGGCGGACGCGGAGCGGCTCGCGCAGGACTGCTACGAGGCGTACAACATCCAGGTGTCGGGGCTGGTGCAGCGGCTCGGTTCGATCGGGAACCCGAAGGTCGTGATCGGGGTGTCGGGCGGTCTGGACTCGACGCACGCGCTGATCGTGGCGGCCCGCGCGATGGACCGCATGGGCCGGCCGCGCACCGACATCCTGGCGTACACGATGCCGGGCTTCGCGACGAGCGATCACACGAAGTCGAACGCGCACCAGCTGATGGAGTCCCTCGGGGTGACCTCGGCGGAGCTGGACATCTCGGACACGGCGCGGCTGATGCTGAAGGAGATGGGCCACCCGTTCTCGGAGGGCGAGCCGGTCTACGACGTCACGTTCGAGAACGTGCAGGCGGGTCTGCGCACCGACTACCTGTTCCGGCTGGCGAACCAGCGCGGCGGCATCGTGCTCGGCACCGGTGACCTGTCCGAGCTGGCGCTCGGCTGGTGCACGTACGGCGTCGGCGACCAGATGAGCCACTACAACGTGAACTCGGGTGTGCCGAAGACGCTGATCCAGCACCTGATCCGGTGGGTGGTGAGCAGCGGGCAGTTCGGTGACGAGGCCGGCAAGACGCTCACGGCGATCCTGGACACGGAGATCAGCCCCGAGCTGGTGCCCGGCGAGGAGCTCCAGTCGACGGAGTCGAAGATCGGGCCGTACGCGCTGCACGACTTCACGCTGTTCCACGTGCTGCGGTACGGGTTCCGGCCGACGAAGATCGCGTTCCTGGCGTGGCACGCGTGGCGGGACAGGACGGCCGGTGCCTGGCCGCCCGGCTTCCCGGAGTCGGACCACAAGGAGTACGACCTGGCGGAGATCCGGCACTGGCTGGAGTACTTCTGCAAGCGCTTCTTCCAGTTCGCCCAGTTCAAGCGGTCCGCGATGCCGAACGGGCCGAAGGTGTCGGCGGGCGGTTCGCTGTCCCCGCGCGGCGACTGGCGGGCCCCGTCGGACGGGAACGCGCGGGCGTGGCTGCGGGATCTGGAGCGCTGGTCGCCGGCCGAGGTGGAGTCCGACGGGTCACCGGTCTAGTCGCCCGCAACTGTGCGGGATTCGCTACCGGGATTCATTCGCAGTGCTCCGGCCTTCAGCCCGGGGGTGAAGCGATTCTGGTCGTGGTGACGCGGAGCGTCGCGGTGGCCTTCCGTCGGAGCCGGAGACTCGCTGCCGGGAGGGTGGCGGATCGCTCACACGTTCCCAGCGACGACACGAGTTCGCGTTGCCTAGTGTGATCGTCATGCAACTCCGGTACGCCTTCAGGCTGTACCCGAACGCCGTCCAACAGGCCGCGTTGGCCAGGGCGTTCGGGTGCGCCCGCGTCGTGTTCAACGACGCGGTGCGCGCCCGCGAGGAAGCACGCAGGGCCGGGCGGGCGTTTCCGACGGCCGGTGACCTGTCGAAGAAGCTGATCACACAGGCGAAGCGGACGAAGGAACGGTCCTGGCTGGGCGAGGTCTCCGCCGTGGTGCTCCAGCAGTCCCTGCGCGACGTCGAGAGTGCCTACCGCAACTTCTTCGCCTCCCTCACCGGCAAGCGCAAGGGCCCCAGGCTGGGCCCACCCCGGTTCAAGTCCCGCAAGGATCACCGGCAGTCGATCCGGTTCACCGCCAACGCCCGCTGGAAGATCACTGACGGCGCGCGCCTGGAGCTGCCGAAGATCGGTGCGGTGAAGGTGAGATGGTCCCGCACCCTGCCCGCCACCCCGTCGTCGGTCACCGTGGTCAAGGACGCGGCCGGCCGGTACTTCGCCTCGTTCGTCATCGACACCGACCCGGCTGCCGACGCCGTCCGGATGCCCGAGACCGACGCGAGCATCGGCATCGATCTCGGCCTCACCCACTTCGCAGTCCTGTCCGACGGTACGAAGATCGACTCCCCGCGGTTCCTTCGCCGGGCGGAGAAGAAACTGAAGAAGGCCCAAAAGGAGCTGTCCCGCAAACAGAAGGGATCGAAGAACCAGGCCAAGGCCCGCCTGAAGGTCGCCCGCGCCCACGCAGCCGCCACCGACGCACGCCGTGAGTTCCACCACCAGCTCTCCACCCGCCTGATCCGCGAGAACCAAGCGATCGCCGTGGAAGACCTGGCGGTGAAGGCGCTGGCGCGCACCAGGCTGGCCAAGTCCGTCCATGACGCGGGCTGGTCGTCGTTTGTGAACATGCTGAAGTACAAGGCTGAGCGGTACGGTCGCACCCTGGCGAAGATCGGCCGGTTCGAGCCGACCTCCCAGACCTGCTCCACCTGCGGTGCCAAGGACGGACCCAAACCCCTGAACGTGAGGGAATGGACCTGCGCCGCCTGCGGCACCCGTCATGACCGGGACATCAACGCCGCACTGAACATCAGACAGGCCGCCGGACTGGCGGTATCGGCCTGCGGAGCGCCGGTAAGACCAGAACCCGTTCTGGCACAGCGCGAAGAAACAGGAAGCCACGGATTCCCGACCGGAAACCGCGCCGCGCAGCGGCACGGCAACCCGTCAGAGAAGGCCAGAATCCCCGCCCTTCAAAGCGAGGAGCATGTCAAGGTGTTGCGATGACTGACGCCACAGCACCCCGTACCGATGCCGAGGCATGGCAGCAGGTGCGCGAGCGGATCGACACCACGCGCCCCCACCCGGCCCGCGTCTACGACGCCCTCGTCGGCGGCAAGAACCACTACGCGGTCGACCGGGCGGCGGCGACCAAGGCCCTGGGTCACAACCCGCGCGGCTACCTCGACGTGCGGCACAACCGGGACTTCATGCGGCGCGCGGTGCTGCACCTGACGCGGGATCACGGGTTGCGCCAGTTCCTCGACATCGGCACGGGACTGCCGACCCGGCCGAACGTCCACGAGATCGCCCAGGGCGTCGACCCGTCCGCCCGGGTCGTCTACGTGGACCACGACCCGGTGGTGCTCGCGCACGCGCGGGCCCTGCTGTCCGGCGGGCCCGAGGGCCGGACCGCCTATCTCGACGCGGACCTGCGCGACCCGGCCGCGATCCTGAAGGGCGCCCGCGACACCCTGGAATGGGACCGGCCCGTGGCGCTGGGGCTGGCGGCGGTGCTGCACTTCGTCCCCGAGCCCGAGGCGTCCACGATCACGGCCGAGCTCACGGCGGCCCTGCCGTCGGGCAGCGCGGTGTTCCTCAGCCATCTGACGGCCGACCTCAACCCGGACACGATCCTGCCGGGCCTGAAGGCGACGGGCATGCCCTTCACGCTGCGTTCGCGCGCCGAGGTGCTGCGTTTCCTGACGGACAACGGCCTGGAGCCCGTCGAGCCTGGTGTCGTCCCCGTGCACCACTGGCACCCGGACGGCACCTGGCGGCACACCGAGCTGGAGCCGGCCGAGGAGGCGGCGCTGGACCCGCTGGAGCGGGCGGCACGGCGCGGCATCGGTGACGTCCGGGACGAGGACATCAACATCTACGGGGTCGTGGCGCTCAAGCCTTGAGGTCCGGTGGGCCTGGACAGCTGGGTGAGACGGCCCGGCGTCGCCGGGGCGCACGGAGCTATCGTCGGAGGCATGATCCGCAGCACCGCGTTCACCGAGGCGCTCGCCGCCGGCCCGCTCGTCCTCGACGGCGGGATGTCGAACCAGTTGGAGGCGGCCGGGCACGACCTGAGCGACGAGCTCTGGTCGGCCCGGCTGCTCGCCGAGGACCCGGCCGCGATCGTCGCCGCGCACCGGGCGTACTACGCGGCGGGCGCGGACGTCGCGATCACCGCGAGCTATCAGGCCACGTTCGAGGGGTTCGCGCGGCGCGGGGTCGGACGGGAGCGGGCCGGTGAACTCATCGCGTCCAGCGTCCGGCTGGCCCGGGAAGCGGCCGACGCGGAGCCCCCGACCGGGGAGCGGCCGCGGTTCGTCGCCGCATCCGTCGGGCCGTACGGAGCGATGCTGGCGGACGGGTCCGAGTACCGGGGGCGCTACGGGTTGAGCGTCGCCGAACTGGAGGCGTTCCACCGGCCGCGGCTCGACGTGCTCGTGGAGGCGGGGCCGGACGTGCTCGCGCTGGAGACGGTGCCGGACGCGGTTGAGGCGGAGGCCTTGCTGCGGATCGTGCGCGGGGCGGGGGTGCCGGTCTGGCTGTCGTACAGCGTCGCCGAGGGGCGCACGCGGGCCGGGCAGCCGCTGGAGGAGGCGTTCGCGCTCGCCGCGGAGGCCGAGGAGGTCGTGGCCGTCGGGGTCAACTGCTGCGCGCCCGAGGACGCGGACGAGGCGGTACGGGTCGCTGCTCGGGTCACCGGGCGGCCCGTCGTCGTGTATCCCAACAGTGGGGAGCGGTGGGACGCCGTGGCCCGGGGCTGGCGCGGGGAGTCGACGTTCGGGGCGGACCGGGTGGACGGCTGGTGCGGGGCGGGGGCCCGCCTGATCGGAGGCTGCTGCCGGGTGGGCCCGGACGGCGTCTCCGCGATCGCCGGGACGCTGGCGTCGCGCCGGACGTGACGCGGTCGCGCTCGGTACGGGGTGGGCCGAGGTGCACCATGGTCGTCCGCCTCGCCGTCGTGGCTGATCGCGCCCACGCGGCGGAGCCGCGAGTCGACACGGCCCCGCGCCCCGCACAGGGCGCCGTCGGCTAGGAATCGGCTCGGGCCGCCCAGGTCACCGCCGCCGCCAGATGCGTGCGGAAAGCCGGGTCCTCGTAGGCGGAGGGGGCGTGGCCCAGGGAGGTGTAGAAGACGCGGCCCGCGCCCTGGGGGCGGCACCAGATCAGGGGGTGCGCGGGGCCCGTACCGGCGCCGGTGTAGGAGGACTCGTCCGCGCGGGCCAGGACGCGGACGGCCGGATCGCGCGCGGGGTCCGCGTCGAAGTCGTACCACTCGTCCGTCCAGTTCCAGACGGGAGGAAGGTGACGCGTCGCGGGGTGGGAGCGGTCGGTGACGAGGACGCGGCCCGGCTGGTACGCCGGGTGCCCGGTGAAGCGGGCGCCCAGCAGCTCCCCGAAGTACGGCCACCCGTACTCCGCACAGGCCGCCGCGTGCACCCCCACGAACCCCCCGCCCCCGTCGACGTACGCCGCGAGCCTCTCCCGCCCCGCGTCCGTCAGCACCTCCCCGGTGGTGGACAGGAAGACGACCGCGCCGGGCCGCTGGCCGAGCGCGTCGGCGAACTCGTCGGGGTCCTCGGCGTGCCGTACCCCGAACCCGAGGTCGCGCAGCGCCCGGACGCCGTGCGGGATGGACGCGTGCCGGTACCCCGTGGTGCGGGTGTGGACCAGGATCGTTGGCATGCCGGGACCCTAGCCAGCGCGGCGCCGGCCGCGTCCGATCCGTACAAGACTCGTCGCGTACGCCGTGCCTACGGTGGCCGCATGAGCAACGAGAACTCCGTGCGTCTGGACGCCATCGGCGTCGCCACCTCCGACCTGCCCGCCGCACTCGCCTTCTACCGCCGGCTCGGCCTGACGTTCCCCGAGGGCGCCGAGCGGCTGCCGCACGTCGAGGCCGAACTGCCGGGCGGCGTCCGGCTGATGTTCGACCCCGTGGACGGCGCGAAGGATCTCGGGCGGGGACGCGTGGGGCTGGCCTTCCTGTGTGCGGGCGGCGCGGCCGGGGTCGACGCGAAGTACGCGGAGCTGACCGGGGCCGGGCACCACGGCGAGGCGGAGCCGTGGGACGCCGACTGGGGGCAGCGGTACGCGGTCGTGCACGACCCGGACGGGAATCAGGTCGATCTGTTCGCGTGGTTGTGAAGCCCCGCCTGGAAACCCGTCTGAGACTCCGTCGGAGACCCCGTCCGAAACCCGGCCGGGGTACGGCCCGTCAGCGTCTTCACGTCGCGGGTCAGATGGGCCTGGTCGGTGTAACCGGCGCGGGCCGCCGTCTCGGCGAGGGGGACGCCCGCGCGGGTGAGCGCGAGGGCCCGTTGCAGCCGCAGGACGCGGGCCAGCGTCTTGGGGCCGTAGCCGAACGCGGCGAGGGAGCGGCGGTGCAGCGCCCGCGCGCCGAGCCCCGTCGCCGCGGCCGTACCCGCGACGGTGCGCCCCGCGCCGAGGGCCGCGACGACGTGGGCGAGCAGCGGGTCCGGTGGTCCGGCGGCGCCCGCGATCCGGGCGGCCTCGGCGGCGAGCGCCGCGCCCGGGTCGGTGGCCGCGTCGATCCGCTCGGTGATGCGCCGGGCCTCGGCGGCGGGCCACAGGTCGGCGAGGTCGACGCGCCGGTCGCGCAGTTCGTGCGCGGGGACGCCGAGACAGGCGGGCGCGGTGCCGGGGGCGAAGCGGACGCCGGCGTAGAGGCGCCGCGCACCGGGCCCGGCGGCGTGCGCGCGGGTGTCGGGTCCGGCGACGAAGAGCCGGCCCTCGCTCCAGATGAGGTCCATGCAGCCGTCGGGCAGCACGGATGCCCCGGTTTCGGGGGCGGCGCCCGTCGTGCGGGTCCACAGGACGGCGCCGGGCACGGAGCAGGCCCGCTCCCGGTACGGCCCGCTCATCCCCGGTACTCCTGCGGGCTGACCCCGTACTCCCGCTTGAACGCGCTGGACAGGGCGAACGCACTGCCGTAGCCGACCTGGCGGGCGATCGCGGCGATGGTCAGCCCGCTGTCGCGCAGCCGGTCGGCGGCGAGCGCGAGCCGCCAGCCGGTCAGGTACGTCATCGGGGGCTCGCCCACGAGTTCCGTGAAGCGGCGGGCGAGCGCGGCCCGCGAGACCCCGGCCTTCTCGGCGAGCGCGGCGACGGTCCAGGGGTGCGCGGGGTCGTCCTGGACGAGCCGCAGCGCGGGGCCGACGACGGGGTCGCCGAGCGCCCGGTACCAGGCGGGGGCGTCGGCCTCGGGGCGGGAGAACCAGGCGCGCAGCGAGGAGATGAGCAGCAGGTCGAGGAGCCGGTCGAGGACGACGTCCTGGCCGGGTTCGTCGCGGGTGATCTCGTCGGCGACGAGCGGGGTGAGCGGGCACTGCCACACCTCGGTGGGCAGGACGAGCAGCGGCGGCAGCGCGTCGAGCAGCCGGCCGCTGAGCTCGCCGCGCATCTGGTAGGTACCGATCAGCATCTTCGCGGGGCCGTCAGGGGACTCGCCCCACTCGCGCACGCCGAGCGGCTTGTAGCGGCCCGCGTGGGCGGGGCCGAGCGGCCGGCACTCCTGGCCGGGGCCGATCTCGGCGCGGGGCGCGGTCGCGGGGTCGTCGCAGCAGACGTAGGGGTCGGGGCCGCGGGCGATCGCGATGTCCCCGGGGCGGACGCGGCAGGGCGCGCCGTCGCCGCCGGGCAGGATCCAGGCGTCGCCCTCGACCATGATCATCACGGTGAGGGGTGCCTCGTCGGCGATCCGTACCGACCACGGCGGCTCGAAACAGGCCCGGATCATGAAGGCCCCGCGCGCCCGTGGCCCCTCCAGAAGACCTGCGAGTACGTCCATGGCCCCGAGCGTAGACGGACGCGTATGGGCGTGAGCGGCTCACCGATGTTTCCGCGTCCCGGGCCGCAGTTGAGTGGAGGCATGACAGCGAACGAGAACGAGATGCGGACGGTACTGGTGACCGGGGCGACCGGTCGGACGGGTGGCCGGGTGGCCGAGGCGGCGCGGGCCGCCGGCCTGGAAGTGCGGGCGGCCTCGCGGTCGGGCGCGGTGCGCTTCGACTGGGCGGACCCGGCGACGTGGGACGCGGCGCTGGACGGCGCGGACGGGGCGTATCTGGCGTTCCCGTCGGACATCGGGGCGCCGGACGCCGCGCCCGCGGTGGGGGCGCTGGCGCGCCGGGCGGTGGAGCTCGGGGTGTCCCGGCTGGTGCTGCTGTCGGCGCGCGGCGAGGACCAGGCGCGGCCGGCGGAGGAGGCGTTCCTCGCGGCGGGCGGGAGGGCGACGGTGCTGCGCTGCGCGTGGTTCCACCAGAACTTCGGCGAGGGCCCGCTCGCCGAGCAGGTCGGCGGCCCCGAGCTGGTGTTCGCGGCGCCGCGGGAGCTGCGCGAGCCGTTCCTCGACGTGCTGGACATCGCGGACGTGGCGGTGACGGTGCTGCGGGACCCGGCCGGACGGTGGGCGGGACGGGCGCTGGATCTGACCGGGCCCGAGCTGCTGACGTGGGGCGAGGCCCTGGCGGCGGTCGCGGCGGCGACGGGCACGGAGAAGACCTACGTGGGCGTGCCCGCGGCGGCGTACGGCGACGCGCTGCGCGGGTTCGGGGTGCCGGAGGAGGAGGTGGGCTTCCTGGTGGAGCTGTTCGAGACGCTGCTGGACGGGCGCAACGCGGCGCTGAGCGGCGATGTGGAGCGGGTGCTCGGGCGGGCCCCGCGCCGCTTCGCGGAGTTCGCGGCGCGGGCGGCGGCCGCCGGCACGTGGAAGCGGGCCTGAGCGGACCGGACACCCGGTCCGGACACCCGGTCCGAGTCGCCGGACGGCCCCGACAGCCCCTAGTCCGTGTCGTGGTCGCGCGGGGTGTCGTGGTTCTGGGAGGTGTCGTCGGGGTGGGGGTGTTCGCGCCGGGTGTGGGTGCGCAGGCGGGACGTCACGTCCTCCGGGGGCAGGAACTTGGACCAGCGCTCGGGGAACTCGGAGGGCATGTCGGGGTCGTCGGGGTCGTGCTCATCGTTGCGGTGCGCGGCCCAGGCGATGTACTCGGCGGCGACGGCCTCGCGGTGACGCTCGTTCGCCTCGCGCGCGGCGGCCGTCGCGACGGACGGCCAGACGCGGTCGATCGCCGCGTTGACCGCGGCGCCGACGAGCACGGCGAACGCGGAGACGCCGATCCACAGGAGCACGGCGACGGGCGCGGCGAGGGAGCCGTAGATCGTGGGGCCCTCGATGGTGTTGGTGATGTAGAGGCGGAGCAGGAAGCTGCCGGGGATCCACATCGCGAGGGCCACGAGGGCGCCGGGCACGTCCTCGATCCAGGGCGAGCGCACGGGCACGGACACGTGGTAGAGCGTCGTCAGGAAGGCGACGGACAGGACCAGGACGACCGGCCAGTACAGGACCTGGACGACGGTCTCGGACCAGGGCACCAGCGCGATCACCGCGTCCGGTCCCGCGATCATGAGCGGCAGCGCGATGGAGCCGACGACGAGCCCGACGAGGAAGAGCAGGAAGGCGAGCAGCCGGGTCTTCACGATGCCGCGCACCCCGTCGAGCCCGTACATCACGGTGACGGTGTCGACGAAGGTGGAGACGGCGCGGGAGCCCGACCACAGGGAGATGAGGAAGCCGATGGAGATGACGTCGGGGCGGCCGCCCTTGATGACGTCGTCGAGAATCGGTTCTGCGATCTCCTTGACGCCCTCGTCCGTCAGGACGGTGCGGGACGCCTCCAGGATGTTGTCGCGGACGCCGGCGATGGTGTCGGCGCCGGTCCAGGTGTCGACGTAGGCGAGCAGGCCGACGAGGGAGAGCAGCAGCGGCGGCACCGACAGCAGGGTGAAGAACGCCGCCTCGGCCGCGAGGCCCAGGATGCGGTACTCCATGCACGAGTTGACGGTGTCCTTGAGCAGCAGCCAGGCGGTCCTCCGCTTCGACACGTTCCGGTAGAGAGCTCGGGCCCGGTGGAGACGGCCGGACGGCCGCTGGGGCGATTCACTTGCTGGCTGCACGCCCTAACGTTATCCGGCGCGCGGCAGTGCCCCGCTCCCCCGGTGCCCGGGGCCGCGCCCGCCCCGGCGGTAGGTTCGCGGGCATGGCAGCGAGCACGCACACGGTGACCAACCAGCCCCCGCCGCTGACGGCGTACGACGTCTTCGGCACCGACCTCGCCCTGGTGGAGGGACTGGACCGGCATCTGGACCCGGAACACGTGGACGCCGCGCGCCGGGAGCTGACCGAGCTGGGCCGCGCGGCGGGCAGCGCGCAGGTCCAGGAGTGGGCCCGGCTGGCGAACGAGCGTCCGCCGGTGCTGCGCACCCACGACCGCTACGGGCACCGGATCGACGAGGTCGAGTTCGCTCCGGCCTGGCACCGGCTGCTCGGCAAGGGCGTCGGCGCCGGGCTCACCTCCGCCTGGGGCCGGCCGGACGGCCATCTGCGGCGCGCCGCCGCGTTCCTGGTGTGGTCGCAGGCGGAGGCGGGTCATCTGTGCCCGCTGTCGATGACGTACGCGGCGGTGCCCGCGCTGCGCGCCGAGCCGGACCTGGCGGCGGTGTGGGAGCCGCGGCTGGCCTCGGCGGTCTACGAGTCGGGGCTGCGGCCCGCGGGGGACAAGGCGGGCGCGCTGCTCGGCACGGCCCTGACGGAGAAGCAGGGCGGCAGCGATCTGCGGGCGGTGACGACGCGGGCGGAGCCGGTGGCCGGCGAGGACGGGGCGTACCGGCTGACGGGGCACAAGTGGTTCTGCAGCGCGCCGATGTCGGACGGGTTCCTGGTGCTCGGGCGGGCCGCGGACGGGCTGACCTGTTTCCTGGTGCCTCGGGTCCTGGACGACGGCACCCGCAATCCGTTCGCGCTGCAACGCCTCAAGGACAAGCTGGGCAACCGCTCGAACGCGACGGCCGAGGTGGAGTTCGACGGGACGTGGGCGCTGCGGGTCGGCGACGAGGGGCGGGGCCTGGCGGCGGTCATGGGGACGGTGGCGGCGAGCCGGCTGGACTGCGCGCTCGGCTCGGCGGCCCTGATGCGGCAGGCGGTGGCGCAGGCCATCCACCACTGCACCCATCGCACGGCGTTCGGCGCGCCGCTGGCCGAACAGCCGCTGATGCGCAACGTGCTGGCCGATCTGGCGCTGGAGTCGGAGGCGGCGACGACGCTGGTGCTGCGGCTCGCGGCGGCGCTCGACCGGGCGGAGGCGGGCGACGAGCGCGAGCGGGCGCTGCTGCGGATCGCGGTGCCCGCCGCGAAGTACTGGGTGACGAAGCGGTGTGCTCCGCTGGTGGCCGAGGCCCTCGAGTGCCTCGGCGGCAACGGGTACGTGGAGGAGTCGGGGCTGCCCCGGCTGCTGCGCGAGTCGCCGCTCAACTCGGTCTGGGAGGGCTCGGGCAATGTGCAGGCCCTGGACGTGCTGCGGGCGCTGCGGACCGAACCGGGCGCGCTGGACGCGTTCCTGATCGAGCTGGGCCGGAGCCGGGGCGCCGACCACCGGCTCGACGCGGCGGTGCGGGGCCTGCTGACCGAACTCGGCGACCTGGACGGGGTGGAGGCTCGCGCGCGGCGGCTCGTGGAGCGGATCGCGCTGGTGCTGCAGGGTTCGCTGCTCGTGCGGTGCGCGCCGGACGAGGTGGCGGACGCGTTCTGCGCGGCGCGGCTCGGCGGGGACGGGGGCGCGGCGTTCGGGACGCTGCCGCACGGCGCGGATCTCGCCGGGATCGTGGAGCGGGCGCGGCCCGTGGAGTGACCGGGGACGGCCCGGTCGCGGGGCACGGGTGCGGGGATGGTGCTGCGCCGACACGGCACCATCCCCGTCCGTCCGTGCCAGTTTCAAACGCCGTACGGTTGTTCGCCAGGGTTGCAGGGGGTTGCAACGTTCCTTCGGAAGTCGCCTCCCCGTACGTCCCGGAGGTGCACGATGGGCGTGCCTCCCCCCAAGGGCCCGCACATCTCTGCGTACACGCCCGCACATCTCTTCGTACACGTAGGAATCAGGCATGGACCAGGAGTCGACGATCGATCTGACGCGGCTGTCCGCGATGGACGCGGCGCTGGCGGCGCGGATGCTCAAGGGGGTGCGGGACGCGACGCTGTCGGGGAACCGGCCCCGGGTCAGGCCGCGCCCGGTGATCCGTGAGTCCTGGGGGCGGATGCTGCGCGGCGGCGTCGACCCGGACCACGACGTGCGGCGCGGGCTGCTCGGCGTCGACGAGGTGGAGGAGCGCCGGCAGACCTCGCCGCTGCTGCCGGTGCTGCCCGTGCTGCGGGAGGCGCTGGTCACGGTCGCGGAGGCGGCGCAGCACATCATGGTGGTGAGCGACGCGGACGGCCGGATCCTGTGGCGCGAGGGGCATCCGACGGTGCTGCGGATGGGCGACCGGCTCGGTTTCGAGGTGGGCGCGCACTGGGCGGAGGACGTGGTCGGGACGAACGGGGTGGGCACGCCGCTGGTCACCCGGCGCCCGGTGCAGGTGTTCTCCGCCGAGCACTTCGTGCGTTCGCACCATCCGTGGACGTGCACGGGCGCGCCGATGACCGATCCGCGCGACGGGCGGCTGCTGGGTGTGGTGGACGTGAGCGGCCCGCTGGAGACGATGCATCCGGGGACGCTGTCGTGGGTGCACGCGGTGGCGCAGCTCGCGGAGGCGCGGCTGCGCGAGCGGCATGTGAACGGTCTGGAGCGGCTGCGGGCGGTCGCGGCGCCGGTGCTCGCCCGGATCGGCGGCCGGGCGCTCGTGGTCGACGCGCACGGGTGGACGGCGGCGGTGACGGGGATGCCGCTGCCGGACCGGGTGGCGCTGCCCCGGTCGCCCGCGGAGGGCCCGTGCTGGATCCCCTCGCTCGGGCCGTGCACGCTGGCGCCGCTGGCGGGCGGCTGGCTGGTCCGGCCGCGGCGGACGGCGGAGCCGCAGACCGCCGCCCGGATCGTGCTCGACGTCAGCCGGCCGCGGCACTGGTCGGTACGGGTGTGGGGCGCGGCCGGCTCGTGGACGCACGAACTGAGTCCGCGGCACGCCGAGTTGCTGTATCTGCTGGCGTTGCGCCGGGAGGGGCGCACGGCGGCGGGTCTGGCCGAGGACCTGTTCGGCGATCCGGCCCGCACGGTGACGGTGCGGGCCGAACTGTCCCGGGTCCGCCGCTATCTGGGCTGTCTGCTGGAGCACCGCCCCTACCGGTTCCCCGAGGACGCGGAGGTCGAGGTGGTGATGCCGGCCGACCCGCGGGATCTGCTGCCGCACTCGACGGCTCCCGCGGTGGTCGCGGCGCGGGGCGGGTTCGACGGGTAGTACCCTCCGCGCCCATGCTTCGGTTCAGACTCAGGCCCAGGACGGAACGCAGGTACCGCACGCCGCTCGGCGCCCACCAGTTGTGGATGGTGTCGCTGAGCGCTCCGGTGAGCCGGGACCGGGACGCGTCCCGTACGACGCTGTACCCGTTCACCCGGATCGACGACGACAAGGCCCGGCTCTGGCTGGCCGGGCAGTGGGAGATCGCGACGCGCGAGGAACTGCTCGGGCGGCTCGGCGGGCTCGCCCGCTCCGGGTACCGGGCGTCGGCCCGTGCGCGGTACGGCGTGGAGCCGCTGGCCTGGGACATCGCCCTGTACACGGACATCACGCGGCGCGGCTTCGGCTGCGGGCTGCTGGACGAGGCCGACGCGTGGAACCTGCTGAGGAACGTGGTGCCGCAGCTCGCCCGCACCTACGACTCGTGGCAGGAGTACGCGGAGGACTATCTGCTCGGGCGGCGGATCTGGCGCGAGGACCTGAGCGGCCGGGCGTCCTCGCCGCAGTCGCTGCCGGCGCCCCAGAGCGTCGCGGACGCGCACGTGGCGGCGCTGCTCGATCCGGCCGACCGGAAGAGCCCCTGGAACCTCGTTCCGTGGGACGCCATCCGGCGGCCGGACCGGCCGGTGGGACGGTGACTCAGCCGGCGTTCAGGGCGCCGACGGAGACGGGGCCCTGGGCGGCGACGGGGTTCCCGGCGAAGTCGCGGGGGCCCGCGTCGGGGTGCGGGACTCCGGCGCCGATGACGGGCGAGCCGGGCCGCGGGGTGTAGGCGGCGGCCGCGTCGGCGAGACCGGTGGCGGTGCCGGGCGCGGTGAGCAGCGGGTCGGCGCCGGTGCCGCCCGGGTTGTCGGGGACGGAGCCGACGCCGTACAGCGCGTTGTGCGACAGGGTGACGCCGCCGGAACGCAGATTGAAGTTCGCGGTGCCGGCGCCGGCCTTCTGGACGACGTTGTCGACGAAGGCGATCTCGTGCCGGTTGGTGGTGTTCTCGTTGACGACGGTCTGGCTGACGCCGTCGCCGATGTAGATCGTGTTGTGCAGGAAGCGGACGTCGGAGAACGTGCCGCGGCAGGTCTCGATGCCGCGGAAGTGGTCGTTCTGGCTGACGTTGAAGCGGATGACGGCGTCGGAGAGGCTGCCGTCGGCGGTGCAGACGAGGAAGAAGCCGCCCGCGTTGTCGTGGCTGTAGTTGTACTGGAAGACGGTCCCGTTCGTGCCCTCGTCGACGTCGTACGCCATGCCGTCGCGGGTGGTCTCGCCGCCCGAGGTGTCGTTGTACTGGAAGACGGTGCCGTCCGCGTTGTACGGCCACATGCCCGCGTTGTAGCCGGCCGAGCGGCGCTGGAAGCCGCGCAGGGTGTTGTGCTCGACGAGGGCGCCGTCGGTGACGGTCATGACGATGCCGTCGCCGCCGAGGTCGGAGAGCGTGTTGCCGCGCACCACGACCCGGGTGGAGGGGGTCCAAGCCGGTCCGCCGGGCTTGTAGTCGCTGATGCCGGGGCGCTGGCTCCAGGTGGAGGAGACGCGGATGCCGCCGCGGTCGATGTGGTCGAGGCGGTTGTTCTCGACGCGGACGTCGTCGAAGCGGCTGGGCACGCGGGTTCCGGTGGCGGCGAACAGGATGCCCTCGGAGCCGTTGGCGTCCTTGGTGTCGTCGCCGAGCACGTCGTGGATCGTGAGGTTCGTGATCCGGTAGTGGGTGCCGGTGCCGTAGTCGTCGAGCAGGACGCGGACGCCGCGGCGCTTGGTGCCGGGGTTCGCCGCGTTGGTGATGTCGAGGTCGGACAGTTCGATCCACTCGGTGTTGCGCAGCAGCACGGCGTCGACGGCTCCGTTGCCGTCGACGACGGGCTTGGCGGCGGCCGGGTCGCCGTAGGCGCCGATCCGTACGGGGGCCCCGGCGCGCCCGGCGCCGGCCGGCGCGAGGGTGCCGGCGCACCGGGTGCCGCGCTTGAGCACCACCGAGTCGCCGGGCCGCAGCCGCTGCCCGTTGACGGCGGCCAGACTCCGCCAGGGCGTCTTCGCGGTACCGGTCTCGGGCAGCCCGCCGGGGGCCTGGCAGTCGACATGGTGGACGCGGGGGGCGTCGTGCGGGGCGGCGCCGGCGGCGGGCGCGGTCCCCAGCGCCGTCGCCACGCAGCCCGCCGCGGCGAGCGCTGCGGTCGTGATCCGTCTCATGCGCCACAGGGTGTCGGCTGCGCCCACCGGTGAACATGGACAAACGCACCCGGTGCGTGGACATCCGGGCGAGCGAGCCGCCGGGCCGGCCGGGACAGACAGGTCCGCCCCCTCGACCGATGTGCAAAGGGCGCACCACAGGGCGGGGGGCCCCGGAG
>NZ_JBHYTK010000002.1:37339-41261 GCF_042749255.1 Streptomyces sp. NPDC059524
ACTGTCCCTCACCCCCCCGCGCCCCCACCACAGGGGTGGCTGCCGCGGATCAGACGCCCGGGATGCCGCGGGCGGCGAACGCCGCGCGGACCGTCGACGCCGCCTTCGCGCCGTACATCTTCTCCGCCGTCGCGATCGTCGCCTGCGCGGCCGCCGAGAAGCTCGTGTCGGGGGCGAAGTCGAACTGGGCGTTCACGATGATGCGGTCGGCCGTGCGGGCGCCCAGGGCGCCGCGGATGTCGAACAGGGCCCGCGACCAGATCTCGCCGTCCGCGTGCACCTCGCCCACCTTGTCCGCGTACGTCTTGTCGGTGTCGACGCGGCGCAGGCAGTGCGGGGCGGAGGAGGTGTACGAGGTGGAGTCCCAGTCGGCGACGCAGGCGAGGTCCGCCTTGCGCGGCCAGCCGTACTTCGCGTCGGCGTGGTCGCCGACGGCGACGGCGAGGTAGTCGCCGAACGCCTCGCCGATCGAGCCGGCCTCCTCGGAGGTGCCGAAGCCGGGGACCTGGGCGTTGTGCACGGCGTGGCCGTACTCGTGGACGATCACCTCGGCGTCCTCGGCGTCGTCGACGCCGCCCTTGCCGAAGCGGATCTCGGCCTTCTTGTCGGTGAAGAAGGAGTTGTCCGCGCCCCACTGGTTGATGCGGACGGGCTGGGCGCGGTCGTTGGCGCCGCGCAGTTCGCTGCCGAAGCCGAGCGACTGCAGGTACTCCTGCGCCTCGTTGACCCAGAAGTAGGCCATGACCTGCTCGAACTGGTCGTCGTGCCGGGTGTAGGTGCCCGCGTCGGCGACCTTCGCGGAGGCGCCCGTGTCCGATCTGACGTAGGCCCATTTGCCGGTGAGGCCGCCGCTGGAGTCCAGGTTGCGCAGGGCCGCGGAGGCGTAGGCGGCCTCCGGGATCGCGGACGCGGCGTCCTTGCCGTCCGTCAGGGCCTGGTCACCGGAGGACTGGACGGGATTGACCATGAAGATGCGGCCCTGGGGCGCCGCGGGCGCGGCGAGGGCGGGAGCGGCGAGCGTGGAGAAGGCCACGGTGAGGGTGGCCGCGGCGAGCAGACCGCGGGGTGTGCGGTGGGACATCGAACATCCTCCGGATGGGGTGGGACGTGGGAGGTGACTTGCTGCGCGTCGCGGATCCTCCCGCATCCTGAACACCCTTGGCCAGAGTCTGTCCGACATGATCCGATGAGTGACATGAACAGCAGCACCACCACCGTCACCACCTGGTCGCTCGAACAGACCTCTCCCGCCGATCTGCGCCCCTCCGCCCCGCCCGCGGGGGACACCCTGCGGATCGTGCGCGCGGAGGTCCCCTCCCCCGAGTTCAGCCGCTTCCTGTACGCCTCCGTGGGCGGCGACATCAAGTGGATCGACCGCCTCGGCTGGACGTACGCACAGTGGGAGGAGCAGCTCGCGCGTCCCGGCGCGGAGACCTGGGTCGCGTACGACCGGGGCACGCCGGCCGGGTACGTGGAGCTGGACGCGCAGGACGACGGCGCCGTGGAGATCGTCTACTTCGGTCTGATCCCGGCCTTCCGCGGCCGCCGGATCGGCGGGCACCTGCTCTCGTACGGGATCGCGCGGGCCTGGGACCTGGCCGAGCGGTGGCCCGAGCGGACGCCGACCAAGCGGGTGTGGCTGCACACGTGCAGCCTCGACGGCGAGCACGCGATGGCGAACTACGAGAAGCGCGGCTTCCGCCTCTTCCGGACCGAGACGGCCGAGGAGCCGCAGGTCGTGACGCCCGGCCCGTGGCCCGGCGCCTTCCCGGCGGTCTGAGCCGCCCCCACCCGAGCGCGATCCGGGCAGAAGGGGAGCTTTCGCCTGCCCGCGATGTGACCGGCGCCACCATCTTCCACAATGCGAGACATTCTCGTCCACATTTTGGACGATGGTGGACCAGGTCCAAAGTCCCATGACACGCTTCCGTCATGTCTACAGCTGGAACCGCCTTGGTGAGTCGACGCCACGTCGACTTCGGCCGCATGTCCAGCGCCATCTGTCCGGCGCGCTGACCGCACAGCACCGCCGCGTCTCCCGCTTCACCCGTCACCCCCTGCGCACCGCCGCGCCGCAGCGCGAAGTGTGCTGCTCAGAGCCGCCCTCAGCCTTTCTTGAAGGACGTACACCCATGGCTGCCACCCCCGAAAAGCCCGCTACCGCCGCGCCCCGCCGCAAGGTGAGCCGTCACCGCGGCGAGGGCCAGTGGGCCGTGGGCCACCACACGCCGCTCAACGGCAACGAGCAGTTCAAGAAGGACGACGACGGTCTCAATGTGCGGACACGCATTGAGACGATCTACTCCAAGCGCGGTTTCGACTCGATCGACCCCAACGACCTGCGCGGACGCATGCGCTGGTGGGGCCTGTACACCCAGCGCAAGCCCGGCATCGACGGCGGCAAGACGGCCGTCCTGGAGCCGGAGGAGCTGGACGACCGCTACTTCATGCTGCGCGTGCGCGTGGACGGCGGCCGGCTCACCGTGGCGCAGCTGCGCGTCATCGGCGAGATCTCCGAGCAGTACGCGCGCGGCACCGCAGACATCACCGACCGGCAGAACATCCAGCTGCACTGGATCCGGATCGAGGACGTGCCCGCGATCTGGGAGAAGCTGGAGGCCGTGGGCCTGTCCACGACCGAGGCGTGCGGCGACTGCCCCCGCGTGATCATCGGCTCCCCGGTGGCCGGCATCGCCGACGACGAGATCATCGACGGCACGCCCGCCGTGGACGAGATCCACGACCGCTACATCGGCAACAAGGAATTCTCCAACCTGCCGCGCAAGTTCAAGACCGCGATCTCCGGTTCCCCCGTCCAGGACGTGGTCCACGAGATCAACGACGTGGCCTTCGTCGGCGTGGAGCACCCCGAGCACGGGCCCGGCTTCGACCTGTGGGTCGGCGGCGGCCTGTCCACCAACCCCCGGCTCGCGGAGCGTCTGGGCACCTGGGTGCCGCTGGACGAGGTCGCCGACGTCTGGGCCGGCGTGGTCGGCATCTTCCGCGACTACGGCTACCGGCGCCTGCGCAACCGCGCCCGTCTGAAGTTCCTGATGGCCGACTGGGGCCCGGAGAAGTTCCGCCAGGTCCTGGAGGACGAGTACCTGGAGCGCAAGCTGATCGACGGCCCGGCGCCCGCCGAGCCCTCGCAGAAGTGGCGCGACCACATCGGTGTCCACCGGCAGAAGGACGGCCGCTTCTACGTCGGGTTCGCCCCGCGCGTCGGCCGGGTGGACGGCGCCACGCTCACCAAGATCGCTGAGCTGGCCGGCGCGCACGGCTCGGACCGCCTGCGCACCACCGTCGAGCAGAAGATGATCGTCCTCGACGTCGCCGAGGACCAGGTCGACTCGCTCGTCGCGGGCCTCGAGGCGCTGGACTTCCAGGTCAAGCCGTCGCCGTTCCGGCGCGGCACGATGGCCTGCACCGGCATCGAGTTCTGCAAGCTGGCGATCGTCGAGACGAAGGGCCGCGGCGCGCAGCTCATCGACGAACTGGAGCGCCGCCTGCCCGAGTTCGACGAGCCGCTCACCATCAACCTCAACGGCTGCCCGAACGCCTGCGCCCGTATCCAGGTCGCGGACATCGGTCTCAAGGGTCAGCTGGTCCTGGACGACAACGGCGAGCAGGTCGAGGGCTACCAGGTGCACCTCGGCGGCGCGCTCGGCCTGGAGGCCGGCTTCGGCCGCAAGGTCCGCGGCCTGAAGGTCACCTCGGCCGAGCTGCCCGACTACATCGAGCGGGTGCTCAAGAACTTCCAGGCGGAGCGCGAGGACGGCGAACGCTTCGCGACCTGGGCGGCCCGAGCGAGTGCGGAGGCCCTGTCATGAGGTCGGCGAGTGAGCCGAAGGGGCGCGGGGGGGGGGGTGGGCGGCGTGCCGGGGGGGCCCCACCACGGGAGGCCCAGCCCCGCTGTCTCAGG
>NZ_JBHYTK010000002.1:41271-94375 GCF_042749255.1 Streptomyces sp. NPDC059524
GCGGAGGCCCGACGAAGGAGGGCCGAGCACGGTCGTCGTCTCGACACCGGCAACAGGCGCCCCGGAGGCGAACCGAGCCTCGAACAAAGGGGAGGCCCTGTCATGAGCGAGCGTGCCGCGCCCTTCTTCTGCCCGTACTGCGGCGACGAGGACCTGCGTCCGAACGAGGCGGGTCACGGCGCCTGGCAGTGCGGGGCGTGCAACCGGGCCTTCCAGCTGAAGTTCCTCGGGCTGCTCGCCCAGGGACTTCGGCGCACCGACGGTGGAGGGGAAAAGATATGACGACGGCTCACATCACCTCGGACACGGACGAGTTGAAGGCGCTCGCCGAACAGGCCGGGCGCGACCTGGAGGACGCCTCGGCCCTGGAGATCCTCCAGTGGGCGACGGAGACCTTCGGGAACACGTTCTGCGTGACCTCGTCCATGGAGGACGCGGTCGTCGCGCACCTTGCCTCGCGGGCGATGCCCGGCGTCGACGTCGTCTTCCTCGACACCGGCTACCACTTCGAGGAGACCATCGGCACCCGCGACGCCGTGGAGGCCGTGATGGACGTCAACGTCATCACGCTCACCCCGCGGCAGACGGTCGCCGAGCAGGACGCCGAGTTCGGCCCGAAGCTGCACGACCGGGACCCCGACCTGTGCTGCGCGATGCGCAAGGTGCGGCCCCTCCAGGAGGGCCTCGCCGGCTACACGGCGTGGGCCACGGGACTGCGCCGCGACGAGTCCCCGACCCGGGCGAACACCCCGGTCGTCGGCTGGGACGAGAAGCGCCGCAAGGTGAAGGTCTCCCCCATCGCCCGCTGGACCCAGGACGACGTCGACGCGTACGTCGCCGAGCACGGCGTGCTCACCAACCCGCTCCTGACGGACGGCTACGGATCCGTGGGCTGCGCCCCGTGCACCCGCCGCCTCCTGGAGGGCGAGGACGCCCGCGCCGGCCGCTGGGCGGGCCGGGCCAAGACCGAGTGCGGACTGCACGGCTGATGACGACGGCACCAGAGACTTTGGAGAAGCAAGTGACCGGAGCCACCATCTGGCTCACGGGTCTGCCGAGTGCCGGCAAGACCACGATCGCCAACGAACTGGCCGCGACGCTGCGCGCCGAGGGCCGCACCGTCGAGGTGCTCGACGGCGACGAGATCCGTGAGTTCCTCTCGGCGGGCCTCGGCTTCAGCCGCGAGGACCGGCACACCAACGTGCAGCGCATCGGCTTCCTGGCCGAACTCCTCGCCCGCAACGGCGTGCTGACGCTCGTCCCGGTCATCGCCCCGTACGCGGACAGCCGCGAGGCCGTCCGCAAGCGCCACCAGGGCGCCGGCACCGCCTACCTGGAGGTGCACGTGGCCACACCGCTCGACGTGTGCTCCGTGCGCGACGTGAAGGGCCTGTACGCCAAGCAGGCCGCCGGTGAACTGAAGGGCCTCACCGGGGTCGACGACCCCTACGAGGTGCCCGAGTCGCCCGACCTGCGCATCGAGTCGCAGAACCAGACCGTGCAGGAGTCCGCGGCAGCGCTCCGCGCGCTGCTCACCGAGAGGGGTCTCGCCGCATGACGACCGTAGCTTCGAACGTCTCCGAGGAGACGGACAGCCCCTACGCGCTCACCCACCTCGACGCGCTCGAGTCCGAGGCGGTGCACATCTTCCGCGAGGTCGCGGGCGAGTTCGAGCGGCCGGTGATCCTCTTCTCCGGCGGCAAGGACTCGATCGTCATGCTGCACCTGGCGCTGAAGGCGTTCGCCCCCGCGGCGATCCCCTTCTCGCTGCTGCACGTGGACACGGGCCACAACTTCTCCGAGGTCATCGACTACCGCGACCGGGTCGTCGCCGAGCACGGGCTGCGCCTGCACGTCGCCTCGGTGCAGGACTACATCGACCGCGGCGTCCTCAAGGAGCGCCCGGACGGGGTCCGCAACCCCCTGCAGACGGTCCCGCTGACCGAGAAGATCCAGCAGGAGAAGTTCGACGCGGTCTTCGGCGGCGGCCGCCGCGACGAGGAGAAGGCCCGCGCCAAGGAGCGGGTGTTCTCGCTGCGCGACGAGTTCTCCCAGTGGGACCCGCGCCGTCAGCGCCCCGAGCTGTGGCAGCTGTACAACGGCCGCCACGCGCCCGGCGAGCACGTCCGCGTCTTCCCGCTGTCCAACTGGACCGAGCTGGACGTGTGGCAGTACATCGCCCGCGAGAACATCGAGCTCCCGCAGATCTACTACGCGCACGAGCGCCCGGTGTTCAAGCGCTCCGGCATGTGGCTGACCGCCGGCGAGTGGGGCGGCCCGAAGGACGACGAGACGGTCGAGACGCGGCTGGTCCGCTACCGCACCGTCGGCGACATGTCCTGCACCGGCGCCGTCGACTCCGACGCGACGACGATCGAGAAGGTCATCGCCGAGATCGCCGCCTCCCGGCTCACCGAGCGGGGCGCGACCCGCGCCGACGACAAGCTGTCCGAGGCCGCGATGGAAGACCGCAAGCGCGAAGGGTACTTCTAGACATGAGCACCACCACTGCCGAGGAGCTGGCCGGTCTTTCGGCCACCACCCTGCTGCGTTTCGCGACCGCGGGCTCCGTCGACGACGGCAAGTCCACGCTGGTCGGCCGGCTGCTGCACGACTCCAAGTCGGTCCTCGCCGACCAGCTGGAGGCCGTCGAGCACGCGTCGCGTTCGCGCGGCGCCGCCGAGCCGGACCTCGCGCTGCTCACCGACGGCCTGCGGGCCGAGCGCGAGCAGGGCATCACCATCGACGTCGCCTACCGCTACTTCGCGACCCCGCGCCGCCGCTTCATCCTGGCGGACACCCCGGGCCACGTGCAGTACACGCGGAACATGGTGACCGGCGCCTCCACCGCCGACCTCGCCGTCGTCCTCGTCGACGCCCGCAACGGCGTCATCGAGCAGACCCGCCGGCACGCCGCCGTGGCCGCGCTCCTGCGCGTCCCGCACGTGGTGCTCGCGGTCAACAAGATGGACCTCGTCGACTACGAGGAGTCCGTCTTCGCGAAGATCGCCGAGGAGTTCACCGCGTACGCCTCCGACCTGGGCGTCCCTGAGATCACCGCGATCCCGATCTCGGCGCTCGCCGGTGACAACGTCGTGGAGCCGTCCGCCAACATGGACTGGTACGGCGGCCCCACCGTCCTGGAGCACCTGGAGACGGTGCCGGTCAGCCACGACCTGACGAGCTGCCACGCCCGGCTGCCCGTGCAGTACGTGATCCGGCCGCAGACCGCCGAGCACCCCGACTACCGCGGCTACGCGGGCCAGATCGCCGCGGGCACCTTCCGCGTCGGCGAGTCCGTGACCGTGCTGCCCTCGGGCCGCACGTCGAAGATCGCGGGGATCGACCTGCTGGGCAAGGCCGTCGACGTGGCGTGGACCCCGCAGTCCGTCACCCTCCTCCTGGAGGACGACATCGACATCTCGCGCGGCGACCTGATCGTGCCGAGCCACGACGCCCCGGCCACCTCGCAGGACGTCGAGGCGACCGTGTGCCACGTGGCCGACACCCCGCTGACCGTGGGCCAGCGCGTGCTGCTCAAGCACACCACCCGCACGGTCAAGGCGATCGTCAAGGAGATCCCGTCGCGGCTCACCCTCGACGACCTCTCCCAGCACCCGGAGCCCGGGCAGCTCGTCGCCAACGACATCGGCCGGGTCAAGGTCCGCATCGCCGAGCCGATCGCCCTCGACTCGTACGCGGCCTCGCGCCGCACCGGCTCGTTCCTGCTGATCGACCCCTCCGACGGCACCACGCTCGCGGCCGGTATGGCCGGCGAGGCGTTCGCCGCGGAGAAGGAGCTCCCGGTCGCGGACGACGAGGGCTGGGACTTCTGACCGCCATGACCCTCATCGACTACTACGGGACGTTCGCCAAGGAGGGCGGCCGCGTCGGCAGCGGCCCCCTCGGCAGCGGACAGGGCGGGGTCGCGCGATGTGCGTGCTGACGTACGCGCACCGCATGCGCGCCCTCACCCCCCGCACCCACGCCCTTCGACGACATCGAAGACCTGCCGACCTCCCGGCCGCACCCTGACGGTGTGACCGCCGGGCCAACGAGAGGAAACCCTCCCGTGCCTGCCAACTTCCCTTCCCCGAAGCGACGTTCGCTGCTCGCCCTGACCGTCCTGCCCCTGCTCGCGCTGACCGCGACGGCCTGCGGCTACGGGTCCGAGGCCGACAGCGCCAAGGAGAACGTCGCCGCGAAGGGCAAGGCCCTGTCCGCCGACACCGTCAAGATCGGCTACTTCGGGAACCTGACCCACGGCACCGCGCTCGTCGGCCGCCAGCAGGGCCTCTTCCAGAAGGAGCTGAAGGGGACGCAGGCGAAGTACGCGACCTTCAACGCGGGCCCGGCCGAGATCGAGGCGCTGAACGCCGGCTCCATCGACATCGGCTGGATCGGCCCCTCCCCCGCCATCAACGGCTTCACCAAGTCGCAGGGCAAGTCGCTGCGCATCATCGGCGGTTCGGCGTCCGGCGGCGTGAAGCTGGTCGTGAACCCGAAGAAGATCAAGTCGCTGAAGGACGTCAAGGGCAAACGGATCGCCACGCCTCAGCTCGGCAACACCCAGGACGTCGCGTTCCTGAACTGGGCCGCCGAGCAGGGCTGGAAGGTCGACGCCAACTCCGGCAAGGGTGACGTGTCCGTGATCCGCACGGACAACAAGATCACCCCGGACGCCTTCAAGTCCGGCTCGATCGACGGCGCGTGGGTCCCCGAGCCGACCGCCTCGAAGCTGGTCGCCGAGGGCGGCAAGGCGATCCTCGACGAGGCCGACCTGTGGCCCGGCAAGAAGTTCGTGATCACGAACATCATCGTGTCGCAGAAGTTCCTGAAGGAGCACCCGGACGTCGTCGAGGCGGTGCTGCGCGGCTCCGTGAAGACGAACAAGTGGATCACCGCGAACCCGGACGAGGCGAAGGCGGCGGCCAACAAGCAGCTGGAGCAGGACTCCGGCAAGGCGCTGCCCGCCGAGATCCTCGACCCGGCGTGGAAGTCCATCGCGTTCACGGACGACCCGCTGGCCGCGACGCTCGACTCCGAGGCGGCGCACGCGGTGAAGGCCGGCCTGCTGGAGAAGCCCGACCTGTCCGGGATCTACGACCTGAAGCCGCTCAACAAGGTCCTCGCGGCCGAGGGCGGCACCAAGGTCGACGACGCCGGTCTCGGCGTCAAGTAGCCCACCAGCCAACCCAGTTCCCAGGAGGTGACGACCATGGCGACCATCCTCGCCAAGGCTGCCGACTCCGCCGCGGTGGCGGACGGCAAGGCGACCCGGATCGAGCACGTCTCGAAGTCCTTCGCCACACCCGCCGGCCCGCAGCTCGTCCTGGACGACATCAGCCTCGATGTCGCTCCGGGCGAGTTCGTCACCCTCCTGGGTGCCTCGGGCTGCGGCAAGTCGACGCTGCTCAACCTGGTCGCGGGGCTCGACGCCCCGTCGGCCGGCTCCATCGCGACGGACGGGCGGCCCGCCCTGATGTTCCAGGAGCACGCCCTGTTCCCGTGGCTGACCGCGGGCAAGAACATCGAGCTCGCCCTGAAGCTGCGGGGCGTGCCGAAGAACGAACGGCGCGACCGCGCCGAGGAGCTGCTCGAGCTGGTCCGGCTGCAGGGCGCGTACGGCAAGCGGGTCCACGAGCTGTCCGGCGGCATGCGCCAGCGGGTGGCGCTGGCGCGGGCGCTCGCGCAGGACGCGCGGCTGCTCCTGATGGACGAGCCGTTCGCGGCGCTCGACGCGATCACCCGGGACGTGCTGCACGGCGAGCTGACCCGGATCTGGGAGGAGACCCACCTCTCGGTCCTGTTCGTCACGCACAACGTGCGCGAGGCGGTGCGGCTCGCGCAGCGCGTGGTGCTGCTGTCCTCGCGGCCGGGCCGGATCGCCCGCGAGTGGACGGTCGACATCCCGCAGCCGCGGCGCATCGAGGACCCCGAGGTCGCCGAGCTCTCCGTCGAGATCACCGAACAACTGCGTGGGGAGATCCGCCGCCATGGCAAGGACTGAACCGACGGCCACCGCCACGGTGGAGCCCGCCGACGCGGTCGCCGCGAAGGACGACCTCGCGGGTCTGGAGGCGGGCCTGGACGCACTGGAGACGGTCCAGTCCGGGCGCACCCCGTTCTCGAAGACGTTCCGCGAGAAGATCTTCCCGCCGCTCACGGCGGTCGTGCTGGTGATCCTGCTGTGGCAGGGCCTGGTCTCGTTCGGCGTGGTCGACGACCCGACGAAGCTGCCGCCGCCGTCGGCGGTGTGGGACGAGGTCCAGACCGCGTGGCTGAAGGGCGAACTGCTCGGCTACATCTGGACGAGCGTCTCGCGCGGCCTGCTCGGCTTCTTCTTCGCGCTGCTCATCGGCACCCCGCTGGGGCTGCTCGTGGCGCGCGTGAAGTTCGTGCGCGCCGCGATCGGCCCGGTCCTGTCGGGCCTCCAGTCGCTGCCGTCGGTGGCGTGGGTGCCGCCGGCCGTGCTCTGGCTGGGCCTGGACAACTCGATGATGTACGCGGTGATCCTGCTCGGCGCGGTCCCGTCGATCGCGAACGGTCTGGTCTCCGGCGTCGACCAGGTGCCTCCGTTGTTCCTGCGGGCGGGCCGCACGCTCGGCGCGACCGGCGTGCGCGGACTGTGGCACGTGGTGCTCCCCGCGGCGCTGCCCGGCTACCTGGCCGGTCTGAAGCAGGGCTGGGCGTTCTCGTGGCGTTCGCTGATGGCCGCCGAGATCATCGCGAACTCGCCGGACCTGGGCGTGGGCCTCGGCCAGCTCCTGGAGAACGGGCGCACGGCCAGCTCCATGCCGATGGTCTTCCTCGCCATCCTCCTCATCCTGATCGTCGGCATCGTCATCGACCTGCTGATCTTCAGCCCGCTGGAGCGGCGCGTCCTGCGCGGCCGCGGCCTTCTCGTCCGGAGCTGAGCACGCCGTGTCCCGCCCCGTCCTCCTGGTGATCGCCCACGGCAGCCGCGACCCGCGGCACGCCGCGACGGTGCACGCCCTCGTCCGCGAGGCGCGGGCGCAGCGGCCGGGGCTGCGCGTGGAGACCTCGTTCCTGGACTTCAACGTGCCGGGCCCGCTCGGTGTCCTGGAGTCCCTCGCGGCGGAGGGCGTCCGCGACGTGGTCGCCCTCCCGCTGCTCCTCACCCGGGCGTTCCACGCGAAGGCCGACATCCCGGCGGTCCTCCGTCAGGCCCCGCCGTCCCTGCGCGTCCACCGCGCGGACGTCCTCGGCCCGTCCCCGCTCCTCCTGACGGCCCTGGACCGCCGTCTGTACGAGGCCGGTCTCACGCCGGCCGACAAGCCCACGACCGGGGTCGTCCTGGCCTCGGCGGGCTCCACCGACCCGGAGGCGATCGCAGTGATCGCAGACATCGCGCGGGAGTGGCGGCACACCGGTTGGTGCGCCGTGCGGCCTGCGTTCGCCTCCGCATCCCTTCCCCGCACCGAGGACGCCGTCCGCGCCCTGCGCGCCCTGGGCTGCGCCCGCGTCGCCGTCGCCCCCTACGTCCTGGCCCCGGGCCGCCTCCCGGACCGCATCGCGGCGGGCGCGGCCGAGGCGGACGTCCTGTCCGGCGTCCTCGGACCGGCGCCGGAGGTGGCGCGGGTGCTGATCGAGCGCTACGAGGAGGCGTCGGCCGGCGCGTTGGCGGCGCTGGGGGCCTAGGGTGCCCGCGGGACCGCGGTCTATCCTCGGCGCGTGCCGAACACGTCAGCCTCAGCCTCCGTGGGCCTCGCCCGGGTGATGGCCCACTGCGGGGGCGACCCCGCCGAAGCGGTACGCCATCTGGCGGCCGCGATCGCCGCCGCGCCCTCGGACCCCGAGTCCTACGCCGTCCTCGCCGACCTGTGGCGGGACCGGCCCGACGGCCTCGCCGGAGTCGTCGACGGCGGGACCTCCCTGCCCGCGGTCCTCGCGCTGTCGTACGTCAGTTTCCTGCGGGGCGACATGGACACCGCCGCGCTGGCGATGGGCTCGGTCACGGGGGCTCGGCCCGACGTCGCGTGGGCCGACGCGCCCTGGTTCGGCGACGACCGTTTCCTCGGCTCGGTGAGCGCGGACGCGCTGGCCGAGGCCGCGATGCGGACCATGGACCACGGCCACGACCTGGACAGCGACGGCATGCGGGAGCGGGTGCGGCCCTGGCGCGCCGCCTTCGACGCCGTCGTCGCCGGCCGGCCCGCGGCGCAGGCGCTCGCCCGGATGGCGATCATGCTGCGGGCCTGCGGTCTTGTCGAGGCGTCCCTGGAGCTGTGCGACCGGGCGGACGCCGTCGAGCGGGTGATGTTCACCGAGGTCGTGCGGGCGGGCACCTGGCGGAAAGCGGGGGACACCGAGCGGATGGTCGCCGCGTTCGAGCGGGCCCTCGTCCTCGACCCCGCCAACTGGTCGCTCCATCTCGACCTGGCCGATGTGCGCGCCGAGCAGGGGGACTTCGCCGAGGCCGCCCGGCTGGCCGGCGAGGGGCTGCGGCACGAGCCCGCCGAGCCCGCCCTGCGCGCGGCGGCCGCCGCCTACCGCGCCCGGCACACGGGCGCGCCCGCCGACCTGAGCACGCTCATCGAGGTCGCGCCGCTGCTGCCGAACCCCGCGTACCGGGACCTGCTGATCGACCTCGCGTGCGCGGGGCCGGGCCTTCCGGCCGAACTCCTCGCCACCGCCCGGGGACTTCGGGCCGGCTGAGCGGGTTCAGCCGCACAGGCGCTCCCCCAGCTCGCTGCGCGCGTACCGGACGCTGCGGCCGCTGCGGGTGCGCCGCAGGAGTCCGGCGTCGTAGAGGACGGACAGGTGCTGGCTGACCGCGCCGGGGGTGACCGACAGGCGGTGGGCGAGTTCGGTCGTGGACGCCGGGTCGGCGAGCAGGAGCAGGATGCGGGCGCGGGGCACGCCCAGGAGGCGGCTGAGCGCCGCGTCGGTGACCGGGGGCGGGGTCTCGGAGATCGTGGCGCGGCCGCGGGCCGGGTAGCTGAGCAGGGGCGGCAGCGTGGGGTCGATGTTCGTGTGCGCGCCGAGCGCGAACAGCGTGGGGATCACGACGAGGCCCCGGCCGCCGATCTCGATGTCGGCGGTGGGCCACGGGTGGCCGTCGCCCTTCTTCCTGATGGTGAGCACCTCGCCGTCCCAGGTGAGGCGCGGGTCGAGACTGGAGAACAGGCCGCCCGCGCCCTCCTCGGCGAGGACCTTCCCACGGTGGGCGAGGTCGGCTTCGAGCACGGGGTGCACGCGCGGCCACCAGTCGGGGGCGAGACAGGTGTGCCAATAGTCGTCCAGGGCACGGCAGATGCGGTCCAGGAGGCGCTCCGGGTCGGCGAGTCCGTCCCGCAGGACCGGCGGGAGGTCCACGGCGTCGGCGCCGTACGCGGCGGTGAACTGGGGGCGCAGCAGGCCGGGCGGGGTGGTGCGCAGCTCGGCGAGCTGGCGGGCGAAGACGGGGCGCGGGCGGTCGGGGCGCGGGGTGAGGAAGTCCGGGATCCACAGTCTCGGGGCGATCAGCGCGGTGAGCAGGTCGGCCTCGTCGAGGCGCCGGAAGGCGGGGCCCAGCCGGCGCAGCCAGGGGCGCTGGTGCGGGTAGCGAGCGGAGTCGCGCCAGCAGCGCAGCGAGTAGACGGCTTCCTGGAGCGGGGAGTAGGCGAAGGAGGTGCGGGCGAGGTCCCCGACGACGAAGCGGAACTCGATCACTGCGCGCCCCCACGGCCCCGGCGCCCCGCTCCCCCGGCGAGGCTCTGTCCAGAGGCTAGCTCCCCACGGAAACCGGCTCCCGACGGAGGCCGGCTTTAGTCAGGGGCTAAAAGAATGTCGCCGGGGCGGGGCGGGCCGGTTCCCTGGAGTCATGACCTCGTCACCACCGGTCCCCTCACCCGTGTCCGCCGCCGAACGGGTGCCCGCCACCCGCTTCGCCGGTCTTCTGCCGACCGATCCGCAGCTGCTGCGCCTGTCGTTGCTGACCCTGCTCAACGCCTTCGGGCGGGGCCTGTTCTTCCCCGTCAGTGTCCTGTACTTCACCCGTGTCGTGGGCCTGGGCGCCACGTCGGTGGGCGTCGGCCTCACGATCGCGGGCCTGTTCGGCATCGCGGCCGGGGTGCCCGCCGGTCGGGCCTCGGACCGGTGGGGGCGCCGCCCCGTGCTGACCGCGCTGTGGGTGGGGTGCGGGGTGATGCTGGTCGCGTACACGGTGGTCGGCTCGTACGCCGCGTTCCTGGCGACGGCGATCGGCTACGCGGCGCTCTGCCAGGCGAGCATGGGCGTGCGCAACGCCCTGTACGCGGACGTGCTGCCGCCCTCGACGCGGGTCGAGGGGCGGGCGCATCTGCGGATGGTCACCAATGTGGGCATGGGGATCGGCGGCGCGTTCGGCGCGCTGGCGCTCCAGGCGGACAGCCGCGCCGGGTACACGGTGCTGATCCTGGTGGACGCCGTCGCGTTCACGGTGTCCGCGCTGATGGTGCTGCGGCTGCCGGGCGGCGCGGGACGGCGGGCGGAGCGGGACGCGCCGGAGGGCAGCCGCTGGCGGGCGGTGCGCGATCTGCCGTACCTCGCGGTGACCTGCTCCAATGCCGTACTGGCCTTGCAGTACAGCCTGTTGGAGGTGGGGCTGCCGCTGTGGATCGTGCAGCACACGGACGCGCCGCGCTGGACCGCGGCCCTGCTGATGATCCTCAACTGCGTCCTGGTGGCGCTGCTTCAGGTGCGGGTCACGCGGGGTGTGGAGGACCTGCCGGGCGCGGTGCGGGCGATGCGGCGCTCGGGGCTGCTGCTGGCGCTGTCGTGCGCGGCGTTCGCGTGCGCGGCGGGCCTGTCGCCGATGGCGGCGCTCGGGGTGCTCGTGGTGGGCGCGGTGGTGCAGGTGCTCGCCGAGGTGCTGTCGGCGGCGGGCGGCTGGACGGTCGGCTACGGGCTCGCCGACGCCCGGGCCCAGGGCGTCTACCAGGGTGTGTTCAACTCGGGGCAGGCCGCGGCGACGATGGCGGCGCCCGCCCTGGTGACGGTGACCGCGATCGAGCACGGCCCGCTGGGCTGGGCCGTGCTCGCGGTGCTGTTCGTCGGCGCGGGCCTGGGCATGGCTCCCGCGGTGCGCCGGGCGCGGCGGGACGCCTGGCGCGGCGAGTGACCGGGTGCGGCCCGGCGGTCAGCGCGGGTCGCGTCCGCTGAGGGCGAGGGCGCGGGTGAAGTCCGAGGCGCCGTCGGGCAGTTCGATCGCGGCGCCGAAGCCCTCGTACTGGCGGTACATCTCGGCGTTCGCGGAGACGACGTCGAGGATGACGGCGCCCGCGGCGTCGGAGACCTTGAAGTCCTGGCCGGTGGCGTGGGCCACGTCCCAGCCGTGCAGGGCCAGTTCGAGCAGGAGCAGGGCGGCGACCTCGGGGGCGGCCTGCTGGGCGAAGCCGAGGTCGATCTCGCCCTCCCACGCGGCGGGCTCGGCCCAGGCGGCGACGGCCCGGTCGAGCTGGGCCGCGAAGGCCGCCGCCCAGTCGGGGTCGGTGGTGAAGTCGCGGGCGGTCAGCTCGTCGGGGAGCGCCTTGCGCAGGGCGCGGTGCTCCAGGCCGTGGGAGCCGTAGAGCACCCAGTGGTTGACCAGGGTGCGCACGTCCCAGTCGCCGCAGCCGGACGGCTCCCCGAGCCGGCTCTGGCCGACACCAGCCGCGACGCGGGCGGACTCGGCGGCACACTCGCTCAGATGGGGCTGTACGTTCTCGCGTCGAAGTTCCATGCCGTCGACTCTACGGAGCGGGCCGCTCGGTCTCTTGAACAAACGCGACAGGTGTCAGCGGGCGGCCCGCGCGTCGACGGCGGCGGTCAGTACGGCGACCGGTGTCGCGCCCGGCGGGCGGCCCTGGCGCGCGGCCTCCCCGGCCAGTTCGCCGAGCACGTCGTTGACGGGCGTGGGGATTCCGTGCTCCCTGCCCAGGCGGCCGATCTCGCCGTTGAGCCAGTCGGCCTCGATCGTGCCGGTGCCGCGTTTCAGCGACTGCCAGGAGGAGCCGCCGCCGCGCGGGGTCCCGTCGAAGGACTCGAGCCGGATCCGGTCCCCGCGGCAGGCCCGCTCCTCCTCCGGGGAGGCGTAGGGGATGCCGGCGGCGGCGAGGACGGCCTCGCCCTCGGCGCGGGCCCGCGCGTGCAGGGCCCGGGTCGCGTCGGAGGTCCGCTCCGCGCACAGCGCCTCGATCGCGTTGGAGAGGTTCGCGAGGAGCTTGGCGTACTTCCAGCGCATGACGTCGGCGACGACCGGGGCGTCGAGGCGGGAGCGCTTCAGGTCGGCGGCGATCTCCCGCGCGGTGTCGTCGGCGCCCGCCGGGTAGCCGCCGAGGTGGAGGATGCCGGTGAGCGGGGTGCCGTCGGCGCGGACGATGCCGGGGTCGACGAAGGTGGCGGGGAGCCAGACGCACATCGCGTACACGCGCCGGAAGGCGCGTGCGGCGAACCGCTCGCTCGCGACGCCGTTCTGCGCGCACACGAGCGGGAGCCGCTCGGCGGCGGTGCCGCCGCCTTCGACGGGCCGGCCGGACCAGGCGTCGAGTGCGGCGACGCTGTCCTGGGTCTTCACGGCGAGCAGCAGGACGTCGTCGGCGCGCAGGGTGCCGAGGGCCTCGGGTCCGTCCACGACCGGGGGCCGCAGCAGGTGTTCGCCGTCGGGGGTCCGCAGGCGCAGACCGTGGGTGCGCAGGGCCTCGTACTGGGGGCCGCGGGCGACCAGGACGACGTCGTGGCCGGACTGGGCGAGCCGCCCGCCGACGGCTCCGCCGACCGCTCCTGCTCCGATGATCACGTAGCGCATGGGGCCGAGCCTGCCACGGGATTCGGGATCCCGAGTGGTCCTCGATCGGATACGGTCGGAGCATGTCCGCTTCCCCGCGCCCCGGCCCGTCCGCACCCCCGCCCGCCCCGGAGTTCCTCCTCGGCGGCGATCTGCCCGTGCGGCGGCTCGGGTACGGGACGGTGCAGCTGGCGGGGCCCGGGGTCTGGGGTCCGCGCGGCACCGACGCGCAGGCCACGGCCGTGCTGCGGCGGGCCGTCGAGCTCGGTGTGACGCTGGTCGACACGGCGGACAACTACGGGCCCGGGCTGGTCGAGGAGCGGGTCGCGGCGGCCCTGCACCCGTACCCGAAGGGGCTGGTCGTCGCCACGAAAGGCGGCGTGGTGCGTACGTCGGCCGAGGCCTGGCACGTCGAGGGGCGGCCCGAGCGGCTGCGCGCGATGTGCGAGGAGAGCCTGCGGCGGCTGCGCACGGACCGGATCGACCTGTACCAGCTGCACCGCTTCGACCGCGAGGTGCCGATGGCCGAACAGCTGGGCACGCTGCGGGAGTTGCGGGACGCGGGCAAGGTGCGGCACGTGGGTCTGGACTCGGTGACCGCCGAGCAGCTGCGGGCGGCGCTCGATCTGGACATCGTGCCGATCGTGTCCGTGCAGAACCGCTACAACGTCCTGGACCGGGTGTCGGAGCCGCTGCTGCGGCTGTGCGAGGCGCGGGGCATCGCGTTCCTGCCGTGGTTCCCGCTGGGCAACGGCGGCCTCACCGACCACCCGGAGTGCGCCGCGATCGCGCGGGACCACGGCGCGACGCCGTCGCAGATCGCGCTGGCCTGGCTGCTGCACCACTCCCCCGTGCTGTGTCCGACGCCGGGCACGGGCTCGGTCGCGCACCTGGAGGAGAACCTGGGGGCGGCGGCGATCCGGCTGACGGTGCGGGAGCTGGCCCGGCTGGACGCGCTCACTGCGACGCCGTGACCTCCGGCGCCGTGAGCTCCACGAGCTTCTCGACAGTGTTCCAGTTGCGGCTGGTGGCGATCAGGCCCCGGTTGAGCGCGGCGCTGGAGAGGCGGGCGCCCAGCTTCGAGGTGCCGAGTCCGGTGGGCGCGTAGAGATAGAGGGCGCGGTCGCCGAGGCGGAAGTCCTCGGGGGCGTACGCGGCCGGGTCGACGGCGGCGAAGCGCTCCGGGGTGACCGGCTCGGAGAAGTAGGTGACGTGCAGCTGCTTGCCTTCCAACTCGGCGGCCGGGAAGGGGCAGTTGTCGCGCACGGCGGTGAGGTAGGCGTGGTCGCGCACCACGACCTCGACGGTGAAGCCGAACTCGGCGGCGATCGCCGCCTCGATCTCGCGGGCGAGCACGTCGTCGTCGGTGACCCGCGCGGTGAAGGCCGCGTTGCCGCTCTGCAGGTAGGTCCGTACGCCGGTGTGGCCGAGGCTCTCGATCAGCGACCGCAGCCGCGCCATCGGGACCTTCTTGGCCTTGACCCCGCCACCCACGTTGATGCCGCGCAGCAGCGCCGCGTATCGCTTGACCGTCATGGGCACACCCTAGGGCGTGTCCGTGCGGTCCCCGGGACGCCGAGGCGGCCGCCGTGCCCCGTGGGGGTGAGCACGACGGCCGCCGGTCGGTGCCGACCGGGGTGTTACTCGACGATCTTCAGGAGCTTGTTCGGGGTGCCCTCGGTCGCGTTCTTGATCGCGTCCGGGGTGGCACCGTCGGTGAGCGCCTTGGCGACGTCGGCCGGGGCGGCGTCCGGGTGGCCCGCGAGGTAGACGGCGGCGGCGCCGACGACGTGCGGGGTGGCCATGGACGTGCCCGAGATGGTGTTCGTGGCGTCGTCACCCGTGTTCCAGTCGGACGTGATGTCCGAGCCGGGGGCGTAGATGTCCACGATCTCGCCGTAGTTGGAGAAGTCGGACTGCTCGTCGTCCTTGGTGGAGGAGGCCACCGTGATGGCCTCCGGGACACGGGCGGGGCTGGACTGCGAGGCGTCGGACGACTCGTTGCCCGCCGCGACGGCGAAGGTGACGCCGGACGCGATGGACTTCTGGACCGCGGCGTCGAGCGCCTCGTCCGCGCCGCCGCCGAGGGACATGTTGGCGACCGAGGGGCCCTGGTGGTTCTGGGTCACCCAGTCGATGCCGGCGACGACCTGCTCGGTGGTGCCGGAGCCCTGGTCGTCGAGGACGCGGACGGCGACGATCTTCGCCTTCTTGGCGACGCCGTGGGCGTCACCGGCGATGGTGCCGGCGACGTGCGTGCCGTGCCCGTTGCCGTCGTCGGCGCTGTCGTCGTTGTCGACGGCGTCGAAGCCGTAGGAGGCGCGGCCGCCGAAGTCCTTGTGGCTGATGCGGACACCGGTGTCGATGACGTACGCGGTGACGCCCTCGCCGGCGGAGTCCGGGTAGGTGTACTTGCTGTCGCCGGCGGTGTCCGCCTGGTCGATGCGGTCCAGGCCCCACGACGGCGGGTTGTCCTGGGTCGCGTCGATGTGGAACTTCTTGTTCTGGACGACCTTGTCGACCGACTTGTCGGCGGCGAGGCGCTTGGCCTCGGTCTCCGAGAGGCCCTTGACCGAGAAGCCGTTGACGGCGGACTTGTAGTTCCGCGCGAGCGTGCCGCCGTACTCCTTGGCCAGGTCCTTCTTCGCGTCGGCGCCGGTCTTCTGGTCCAGCAGCACGATGTAGCTGCCGGAGACGGCGCCCTTGGCGTCGAGGCCGTAGACCTTGCCCTCTGCGGGGGCGGCGGCGCCGGCGAAGCCGCCGGTGAGGACGGTGACGCCCACGGCGGTGGCAGCGGTGGCTATCGCAGCGGTCAGCTTGATGGAGCGGCCACGCTTGTGAGTTGCCATGAAGAGGGGTCTCCTCGTGGTGTGTGGGGGGATGTGAAGTTCTGCGCACAAGACAGCGTGCGCGCACGGTTCTACGCGCGTGGGGGCGCGCAAATTCGTGCAACCTCGGTCAATCTCCGGAAGATGTCCCGGGGTTGGGACGAAACCCTGTCCGATTGACGCGATCAGATCAAGGCCTACATACACCTGTGACTTGTTCAACAAGGTTCTGTAATAACAAACAAGACAGATCGGCCAGGCGGCGCAGCAATTCGTGCCAGGACGACAGCACTTGACAGCAAAAGGCGAGGGCCCGCGTCAGGTGACGCGGGCCCTCACTTGTGAAGAAATCCGGAGCGGAATCCGGGACGGATCAGGCGACGGCGGACAGCCCGTTCCCCTCGGACCCGCCGTTCTCCCCGGACTCCCGCCGCTGCTCCGACTCCTCGAACGACGCGAGGGTGCGGCCGAAGTCACGGGTGGACAGCAGCAGCTTGTAGATGATGGCGAGTTCGAAGACGAGCAGCAGGGCGCCCGCGACGACGGTCGCGCCGATCACCTGGTCGACGAGCGGGCCGACGATGAAGACGGCCATCTGGAACTCGATGCCGCTCACCAGGTGCGTGCGGATGCGGTGCCGCAGCAGGAAGGAGCGGAAGCGCAGGTAGATCGGGAAGCGGCTGCGGAACTCCTGGTGCAGGTCGACGACCTGCGCCTTGCGCCGCTTGACGGGCGCCTCCTCGCCGGCCTCCTCCCGCGCCTCGTCGGCCGGGACGGCCTCCTGCTCCTCCAGGGCCTCCTCGTCGCGCGCGTCCTGCGAGGCGGTGCGCAGGTCCTGCTCGATGTCGGCCTCGGGGTTGGCCCGCAGCAGGTCCTCCATGAAGGCGATGCCCGCCGCGTTCTCGGCCCGGCGGGCGGCGCGCATACGCGACTTGATCTGCTTGCGCATCGTGTGCCGGGTCTTGAAGATCTCCAGCGAGTTGATGTAACGCAGGCCGTCGAGGAAGACGACGACCACCGCGAGCCACACATAGATGAGCTCACCGGTGCGGTGGTACTGGCCGGCCATCAGCGCGACGGCACAGGCCATGACGCGGATGCGGTCGAAGATGTAGTCGAGCCACGCGCCGAAGACGGAGCCCTGCCCGGTGAGCCGGGCGACCTTGCCGTCCATGCAGTCGAGGATGAAGCTCAGGTGGTAGACGACCGCGCCCAGGATCAGCCAGCGCCAGTCCCCCATCGCGAAGCAGGCGGCGGAGACCAGACCGAGCAGCAGGGCTCCCCAGGTGATCTGGTTCGGCGTGATGCGCGTCCATCGGGCCGTCAGCCGGACGAGCGGCGTGGCGACCGGATCGACGAGCAGCACGGTCCACCAGGCGTCGCGCTTCTTCTGGGTGATGCGACGTACCTCGCGCAACGGCGGTATGTCTCGGGGCATCGTGCCGACCATCTTTCCTCTGTTCAGAACATGTTCACCTCACGCTAGGAAGCGGTTTCAGCAAGATTCAAGATGCTCGGTGTACAACCTTTACCGAGGGGTAACGGTCGTACGGGGCAACCGGATCCAGGAGAGCTGCAAGGAGATCCGCCGTTACCCGAGCGTTATCCGACCGAGCGGATTCCGTGCCTCCCCCGGCGGCGGCTACCGCTGGTACCGCGCCAGGACCAGGTTCCCGTCGTCGACCAGGCGGCGGCGCAGTTCGCCGAGGCCGATCGCGCCGCTGTAGTACTCCTGGAGCGCGGGGGTGGCCACCTTGTCCTTCCACTCCGGATAGCCCCGCACCGACTGGGCCGGCGCCGGACTCAGGTGCGCGGCGAGGGCCGTGCCGACCGCCCAGTCGTCCTTCGCGGTGCGCAGCGCCGGGTCCTTCAGGGCCTCGGCGCCCGTGGGCAGCATCCAGTCGCCGCGCGCGAGCCGCACCATGTTCGGCGGCCGCAGCAGGAAGTCGATGAACCGTGCGGCCTCCTTCTTGTGCGGGCTGTCCTCGGCGACCGACAGGGTCTGCGGGCTGACGCCCTGGGCGAGCCCGTCGGCCCCGGCCGGTGCGGGCAGCACCTGCCAGTCGAAGCCCTTCGGCGCCTGCTGCGCGATCTGCTGGCGGTAGGAGAAGCCGAGCGGGACCATCGCGTACTTCCCGGCGAAGAAGCCGGGCAGGGTGTCGGAGCCGCCCATGCCGAGGGTCGTGCCGGAGGCGCTGCGGTCGGTGTTCACCTGGTCGTGCACCGTCCGCGGCACGACCGCGTCGGCGGCCCCGAAGCGGACGGTGACCTTGCCGTCGGCCCCGCGGTGGAACAGCCGGCCGCCCGCCGAGAGGGACAGGTTCAGGGTCGCCGACACGGGTTCCTTGAGCGGCCAGGCCACCCCGTAGCGGCCCTTGCCGCTGAGCTTGCGGGTGACCGCGCGGAACTCGTCCCAGGTCCACGGGTGCGCGGGCGTCGGCACCCGGACCCCGGACTCCTTCAGCAGCTTCGCGTTCGCGACGAGGACGCGCGGCTCCTGGAGGAACGGGACGCCGTACACGCCGTCCCCGAAGGTCGCCGTCTCCCAACTGCGCTCGGGGATGTCGGACTTCAGCCGGGCGGGAAGGTACGGGCGCAGGTCGGCAAGGTGGCCGCCGTACGCGAAGTCGGCAAGGTCGTCGGAGGCGTCGTGGATGATGTCGGGCGCCTCGCCGCCCTCGAAGGAGGTGAGGAGCTGGTCGTGGACGCTGTCCCAGCTGCCCTGGACGTACTTCACGCGGATGTCGGGGTGCAGCTCGTTCCACTCCGCGACGAGCTGCCTGTTGGCGTCGACGGACTCCTTCTGCCAGGCCAGCGACTGGAACTCGAGGGTGATCCGGCCGCTCCCGTCCGCCCCGTCGCCCGAGTCGCCGGTGCAGCCGGCGAGGAGCAGGGTCAGGGACGCGGCGAGCGCGGTCAGCGTCGTCCGGAGCCCGGTGACACGACGGGGCATCACTTCACCGCCCCCGCCAGCAGGCCGCCGGTGATCCGCCGCTGGATCACGGAGAAGATCAGCAGGGACGGCAGGGTCGCGAGGAACGCGGCGGCGGCGAGCGGCCCGAGGTCGGCGACGCCCTCGGCGCCCAGGAAGTGGGTGAGGATCACCGGCAGGGTCTGCCTCTCGGGCGACTTCATCAGGACCAGCGCGAAGAAGAACTCGTTCCACGCCGTCACGAACGCGAACAGGCCCGTCGCGACGATGCCCGGCGTCAGCAGCGGCGCCGTCACGGAGACGAGGATCCGCAGCCGGCCCGCGCCGTCGACGGCCGCCGCCTCCTCCATCTCGCGCGGCACGGCCCGTACGTAGCCGACGAGCATCCAGAGCGCGAAAGGCAGCGCCCATACGACGTAGACCATGATCAGGCCGGGCAGCGCGTTGATCAGGTGCAGGTTCTTCAGGATCAGGAACAGCGGGATGATCACCAGGACGAAGGGGAACGCCTGGCTGACCACGACCCAGCCGGTCGCCGCCCGCGACAGGAACGAGCGGTGCCGGGCCATCACATAGGCCATCGGGGTCGCGATGACGACGGCGATGACGGCGGCCGACACGGCCACGAGCAGCGAGTTCCCGGCGGCGCGCAGCAGTGGCTGCTCGTCGAAGGCCTGCCGGAAGTTGTCGAGGGTGGGGTCCTTCGGGATCCAGGTGGGGTGCAGGCTCGCGAGTTCGCGCGGCGGTTTGAACGCGGTGGAGACCAGCCACAGGAACGGGAAGGCCAGGAAGACCAGATAGGCGAGGAGCGCGAGGTACTGGCCCGCGCGGGCGGGCTTCGAGGTCCGCATCACTGCTCGTCGGCTCCCTTCAGCCGGCCCACGAGATAGAGGGCGAGGAGCACGGAGATCACTGCGACCATGACGCAGCCCATCGCCGCCGCGTAGCCGAACTGGCCGTAGCGGAAGGCCTCTTCGTACGCGAACAGCATCGGCAGGCGGGTGCGGCCGCCGGGGCCGCCGTTGGTCAGGACGTAGACGAGGGCGAAGGAGTTGAAGTTCCAGATGAAGTTGAGCGCGGTGACGGCGAGGGCCACCGGGCGGATAGCGGGCCAGGTCACCGTGCGGAAGCGGCGCCATGCGCCGGCCCCGTCCATGGCGGCCGCCTCGTGCAGCTCGCGCGGGGTGTTCTGGAGCCCGGCGAGCAGGGCGACGGTGGTCTGCGGCATGCCCGCCCAGATGCCGACGACGATGACGGCGGGCAGCGCGGTGGCGAGCCCGGTCAGCCAGTCCCGGCCGTCGCCGAGGCCGAGGTCCGCCAGCGTCTGGTTGAGGACGCCCGCGTCGGGGTGGTAGACGAGCCGCCACATGATGCCGACGACGACCTCCGGCATCGCCCAGGGGACGATCGCGAGGGCCCGCGCCAGCCAGCGGAAGCGGAGGTTCTGGTTGAGCAGGAGGGCCAGGCCGAGCGCGAGCAGGAACTGCGGCACGGTGACGCCGACGGCCCACAGCAGGCCGATGCGGAACGAGTCCCAGAACAGGGTGTCGTGCAACAGGTCGCTGAAGTTGAGGGCGCCGACCCACCGGGTGGGCTCGGTGCGGCCCGACTGGGCGTCGGTGAGCGAGAGGCCGATCCCGTACAGGAGGGGGCCGACGCTCAGGACGAGGATGGGCAGCAGCGCGGGCAGTACGAGGAACCAGGCACCGCGGTCGCCCGGGGGTCCGGCGCCGCGGGGCGCACGGGCCGGGCGGTCCGTCGCGGGTCGCTTCACTGTGGTCGCCGTGGTCACCGGTGCGACTCCTTCGGGCCGGTTCGGGCGTTCGGACGGCACGTGCGGCTTCCGGCCGCCCCGGCGGCCCATGTCATGGCTCTGTCATGGTCGTGACCCCGTCCTGCCACGTCAAGACATTCGGACGAGTGCGAGACTGAGCCCGTGGCTCAGGCAGGAAGCGCGGGAGGCTCATGATGGACGAGGCACAGGCACGGGACGTGCTGGCGCGCGCGGGTGTGGTGGACGGACCGGCATCCGGCGCCCGGCTGCTCGCCCTCGGGGAGAACGCGGTGTTCGCCGCCGGGGACCTCGTCGTCAAGGTGGGCCGGGACAGCGCCACGGGCGGGACCGAACTGCTCGACCGGGCGCGCCGCGAGGTGGCGATCGCCGGCTACCTGGCCGAGCACGGGGTGCCCGCGGTGCGCGCCGCGAACGACGACGTGCTCGTGGTCGACGGGCACCCGGTGACCGTGTGGCACCGCATCCCCGACGCGGTGCGGCCCGCCGAGCCGCGCGATCTGGCCGAACTGCTGCAGCGGGTGCACGCGCTGCCCGCGCCCACCGGCATCACCCTGCCGCGGCGGGAGTTGCTGGGCGGCGTCGAGCGGTGGCTGCGCCTTGCCGGGGACGCGATCGATCCGGCCGACGCGGACTATCTGCGGGAGCGGCGGGACGGGTTCGCCTCCGCCGCGGCCGCGCTCACCCCGCACCTCGCCCCCGGGCCGATCCACGGGGACGCCCTGCCCCGCAACGTGCACATCGGGCCGGACGGGCCGGTGCTCGTCGACCTGGAGACGTTCTCCTGCGACCTGCGGGAGCACGACCTCGTCGTGATGGCGCTGTCCCGGGACCGGTACGGGGTGCCCGCGGCGGCCTACGACGCGTTCGTCGGGGCGTACGGGTGGGATGTGCGGGAGTGGGAGGGGTGCGCCGTGCTGCGGGGGGCCCGGGAGACCGCGTCCTGTGCGTGGGTCGCCCAGCACGCGCCGAGCAACCCCAAGGCGCTGGCCGAGTTCCGGCGGAGGGTGGCGTCTTTGCGGGACGGGGATCCGGCCGTGCGGTGGTATCCGTTCTAGGGTCGGCTCTCCCGCCGTGGGCACGGGGCTCCGCCCCGGACCCCGGTCCTCAAACGCCGGACGGGCTGGATCAGCCGGACCGGCGCTCAGACGACGCTGGGGTCGGCGGCCGGCTCGCGTATGGGCCACACCGTGTCCACCGTCGCCGTCTCGTCACCCTTGCTTCTCAGGAAGGCCTGGAAGTCCGTCGCCCAGTCCGCGTACCAGTCCACCTGACGGCGGTGCAGTTCGGCGGGGCCGAGGGCGGCGACCTTCGCGTGGCGCTCGCCTATCGCGCGGGCCAGCCGGGCCGCGGCCAGCGCGTCGGCCGAGGCATCGTGCGCGGCGTCGAGCGTGACGCCGTACTCCGTGCAGACCGCCTCCAGGTTCCGCTTGCCCCTGCGGTAGCGGTCCACGCTGCGGTCGATCGTGTACGGGTCGACGACCGGGGCCGGGTCGAAGCCGAGCCGCTCGCGCAGCGAGGGCAGTCCGTACCGGGCCAGCTCGGCGGAGAGCAGGGTCAGGTCGAACGTCGCGTTGTACGCCACCACCGGGACGCCCGTGCGCCAGTACCCGACGAGGACCTCGGCGATCGCGTCGGCGACCCGGTCCGCCGGCTCGCCCTCGGCTCTCGCCCGCTCGTCGCTGATGCCGTGCACGGCGACCGCGTCGGCGGGGATGGGGACGCCCGGGTCCGCGAGCCACTGGCGGTGCCCGAGCACCGCGCCGTCCCTGACCTCGATGACCGCGCCGGTGACGATGCGCGCCTCGCGCGGATCCGTCCCCGTCGTCTCCAGGTCGAAGCCGATCAGCAGCTCCCGGTGCCAGCCCATGGCAGCCCCCTTCTCGTGGTGCGTTCCCCCAGTGGCCACCACCTTCGCACGGGCCACTGACAATCGGCCCGGCACCCCGTTCCCGCGGGATCTACGAGACCGGCCGCGCGTCCGCCCAGGCCTGCTCGAATTCGTCGCGGTACGTCACGAAGAGTCCGTTCTCCCCGGTGTCGGGGGAACGGCCCGAGCGGACCACGCGGCCCCCGCCGCGCAGCACGAGCACCGGCGCCTCCATGCCGCGGGCGCGCCGCAGATAGGTCTGCACGACGGCGACCCCGTCCGAGCCGTCCCCGTCGACGAGGTACGCGGTGAAGCGCGGGGTCTCGTCGAAGACCTGGATCTCGAAGGCCCCGGGGTCGCGCAGCCGGGCCCGCACGCGCCGCATGTGCAGGATGTTCATCTCGACGGCGCGGCTCAACTCGCCCCTTTTGAGTCCCAGTTCCCTTTCGCGGCGTTTGACCGCACTGGAGGCCGGGTTGAGGAAGAGCAGCCGGACGCGGCAGCCGGACTCGGCGAGCCGGATCAGGCGGCGGCCGGAGAAGTTCTGCACCAGCAGGTTGAGCCCTATGCCGATGGCGTCGAGGCGGCGGGCCCCGCCGAACAGGTCCTCGGCGGGGAACTGGCGCAGCAGCCGCACCCGGTCCGAGTGGACGGCGACCACGTCCGCGTACCGGTCGCCGACGAGGTCCTCTACGGCGTCCACGGGCAGTCTGCGGGCGGACGGCACGTCCGACCCGGCGCCGAGTATCTCCAGCAGGCGCGCGGAGGCCCGCTCGGCCTGGGCGAGGACGGCCTCGGACAGGGCGCGGTTGCGGGAGACCACGTTGCGCGTGACCTCCAGCTCGTCGAGGGCGAGCTCGACGTCGCGCCGGTCGTCGAAGTACGGCTCGAAGCACGGCCAGTGCTGGACCATCAGCTCCCGCAGCTGCGGAAGGGTCAGGAACGACAGCACGTTGTCGTCCGCCGGGTCGAGGAGGTAGCCCTTGCGGCGGCTGACCTCGCGCACGGCGACCGCCCGCTGCACCCACTCCTGCCCGGCGGGCCCGGCGGCGGCGACCACCCAGTCGTCGCCGTGCACGGGCTCGTAGACGGGCCGCAGGACGGCGGCGACGACGGCGCGCAGCCGCTGCTCCACCAGGTTCAGCCAGATGTAGGCGCGGCCGGCGCGCTGCGCGCGCGTGCGCACCTCGCGCCAGGCCTCGGTGCCCCAGTCCAGTTCGGGTCCGATCTGCGAGCCCACGTCCATGGGCCGGGCCAGCGACACCGCTCCGGGCGGGATGTCCGCGGAGGCCGCCCCCTGGCCGTCCTGGCCCTCGTGACCCTCGTCGCCTGGGGGCAGCTCCAGCCCTCCCGAGCTCACCCGCTCCGCACCGCCTTCCGCCCCCGAGCCGTTTCGCGCCTTCCCCTCGGCAACGATCAAGGAAGGGTACTCCGGGAGCGGGCGGCGGTGCAGCCCGATGCGGGCGTCAGTTTCTCAACTGCCGTTTCCGGGAACCCCGTTCTGCCCCGCCAGGTCGGCGGGCGTGAGCGGATTCATAGCGGTCACGTCCCTGGGGGCCAGCGAGAAGCCCTGCCAGTGGACCGGCATGGGCTGCTGGTCCTCGTCCCGGGCGATGTGGTGGAACCCTATGTTGACCCACGTGATCGGGTGGGTCAGCGTCTCGCCGCCGACCCACTTGTCCACGCTCGTCCCGCCGCAGTGCGCCGAGGGGTTGTCGCTCGCGTACTGCTCGCACTTCTTGTACTCGGTGAAGTACACGTCGTGCTTGGTGAAGGAGCGTCCGGGGAAGCGGCTGGAGCGGCCGGGGACGAACTCGTAGGAGCGGGGGTGCCCGTCCTTGTTCTTGCCGGCCTTGGAGACGACGCGCCACCAGCGCATGTCCTTGACGTCACCCGCGAGTTCCTTGGTGACGGGGGTCCGGGTCGTCTTCGTGGTGGGCGAGCCGGCGCCGCGCGGCGCGGTCACCTTGGAGTCGTACTGCTCGACCTTGGCCTTGGGCGAGCCGTCCAGGCCGAAGTTGAGCCGCCAGAACACGTTGTGGCTGTGGCTCTCCGCGTAGGCGGTGGCGCCCTTGCCGATGGGCCAGCCCTTGCCGTCGGTGCCGTCGTAGTCGTACGGGGAGAGGCTGCCCGTCGCGCCGACGTTGGAGGTGATGGTGCCGTCGGAGGAGAAGCGCCACTCGGTGATGTACTCGTACCAGGACGCCTTGTTGACCGTGTACAGGAGCAGGTCCTTGCCCTGGGCGCTGTAGAGCTTGCCGCTGCCGCCGGTCGACTCGTCGTCGCTGAGCCGGTACGCGTGCCCGCGCGCACGTGTGGTGGCGCACAAGCCCTTCACGTCGCCGGTGTCGGGGACCTTGACGGTCTTGATGGTGCCGCCGGGGCACTCGGCGGGCCGCAGGTTCTGCAAGGCCTGGCCGAAGTCGGTGCCGGTGATGTCGTCGTACTCGGCCTGGCCGTCGTCGTAGGGGACGTGGACCTGGGCGAGGCGGGCGCTGGTGAGGACCTTGATCGGCGCGGCCTCGCCCTTGGGCTGGTAGCTGACGTCGTCGAGGACGAGCCCGGCCAGCGTGTTGTAGTGCCAGCACATGCGCCAGGTGGTGCCGCCGTCGAGGGTCTGCTCGATGCGGTACGCGGCCGAGCAGGCGGGCGCGTCGGCCGCCGCGGCCCGCTGCGGGGCGGCGGGGGCGGCCTGGGCGCCGGGGCTCGTGGCGAGCCCGCCGAGCAGGGCGGTGACGGCGAGGCCGGTCAGGGCGAACGCGCGGCGTCTGCGCGGCTCGCGGCCGGTGGACGTCCTGGTGGGTGTCTCGGGCATGCGGAAGTGCTCCCTCGTGCAGGAGAAGAAGTCGGAGGTCGAAGGAGGGCCGTGACGGCCCGGCTCAGGAGAGACGGCCGACCGTGCGGTCGCTGAGGTCGACGACGAGGGCGCGCGTGTCGATCCACGGGCCGCTCTTGACCTTGGTGATGACGCGCAGGCAGCGGTGCGTGCCGCACGCGGCGAGGTCCGCCGGCACGTTCGCGACCGTGCCCTTGCGGAAGACCATGCCGCTGAGCTCCAGCTGGTCCGGCCCGGTGAGCTTCTTGCCGGTGGCGTCCTTGTAGTCGGCCCGCAGGCCGGCGCCGAGCCGGTCGCCGATCAACAGCTGGGCCGCCTCGGTCAGTTCGTCCTTGCCGGGCGGCGGCTGCACTCCGTGGTCCGTGCTGGTGTCCTCGACCTTGCCGGTGTCGAGATTGACGGTCTTGGTGACGACCGCGTCGCTCTTGTAGTCGTAGTAGACGACGTCCGCGCGGCGCTGGGCCGCGGCCGCGCCGCTCAGGCGCGGGTCGGTCTCCGTCAGGTTCGTCGACAGGCGCTCCGGGCCCCGGTCGCCCTCGACGTCCAGGGCGTTCCTGCGCAGATTGCTGCTCGCCACCGCGAGCCGCTCCGCCCGGTCGATCTCGGCGTCGGTGAGCGGATCGCGTCCGACGCCCTTCTCCCCCTCCTCCGGCGCGGCCTCGACCGTGCCCTCGGGAGCCACCGCGTCCCGCTCGGCCGCCGCGGCCTTGGCCGCGTCCCCCGCGGCCCCGGCGTCGTCGGGCAGGCTCACGCCCACCGCCACGGCGGCTCCGGCGACCGCGAGGGCCACCCCTGTCACCAGCTTGCCCAGATGGCGTCTTGCTAGCGCGCGCACATCTTCCCCCTGCTTCCCCGGTTCCCCGCCGGGCCGCCCCGGGCGGTCCCGGCCTCACATGGTCGTCCGGTAAGAGGGGTCCAACTCCGGTGTGGTTCCGTCGATTTCGGGGAGATCGGGCGGCAACGTCCGTACCCGCAGGGCGACGAGGAAGGCGAGGGCGGCGGCGAGGCTGCCCACGGTGAACGCGGCCGCCGGGCCGTACGTCTGGGCGAGGCGACCGGCGGCGGCGAGGGTGACGGCCTGGCCGCCGACGAAGGCGCTCGCGGCGACCGTCATGCCCTCGGCGAGCCGTGCGCGCGGCACGGCCCGCTCGGTGAGAGCGAACGCGGTGATGAGGTTCGGGGCGAACAGGGCGCCGAACAGCGTCACGAAGACGTAGAGGAGCGGCAGGGTGTGGGTCGCGATCAGCGGGAGCGACAGGAGGGCGGCGCCCGCCGTGGCGACGCGCCAGCGCAGCGGCAGGGCGAAGCGTGGGGGCACGGCGGCCATGGACAGGCCGACGACGGCGCTCATGACGCCCATCGCGGCGTAGACGAGCCCGGCTTGGTCCTCGGCCCCGAGTTCCTGGGTGAGCGCGGTGATCCCGGCGCCGAGTCCGCCGAGCAGCACGCCCAGGAGGACGAGTCCGAGCCGTACGAGGTGCACCTGACGCGGCATGCGGGGACGTGCGCCGCGCGCGCGTGCGGCTTCGGCGGGGCGGTCGGCGCGGGGGACGGCGGTCGCCGTCGGGTGCAGGGCGAACCAGGTGCCGCAGACCGCGACCAGCAGGGCGGCGGCCCCGAACGCGTAGGCGGGGTGGGCGAGGACGGCGGCGACGCCGATCAGGGCGGGGCCGAGGACGAAGGACACCTCGTCCGCCGTCGACTCCAGGGACAGCACGGCGTCCACCGTCCGCTCTCCGCCGCCCGCGCGGCGCACGAGCGCGACCCCGCGCGCGCGGGCGAGCGGCCCGATGCCGGGGACCGTGGCGCCCGCGAGGACGGCGAGCACGACGAGGAGCGGCGTGGCGAGGTGCTGGAGCGCGCCCAGGGTGTAGCCGGCGATCGCGAGGGCGTTGAGCAAGGAGGCGACGAGGACGACGGGCCGCTGGCCGTGCCGGTCGGCGAGCCGTCCGACGAGCGGGCCGAGGGCGACCTGGCCGAGCGCGAGGGCGCAGGCGACGGTGCCGCCGGTGGCCAGCGAGCCGCTGGTGCGGGTCACCAGGAGGACGCTGCCGAACTGGATCACCGCGACCGGGAGCCGGCCGAGGAAGGACACGAGCGGCAGCAGCCGGCCGGTCGCGGCGAGCACCTGCCGGTACGTGTCGAGGGGGCGCCCGGTCTCGGTACCCTCCGGCGGGCGGCTCGGGCCGGACTCCTCGGTGGCGGTCGTCGGGGTGTCGGTGGCGGTGCCGGTCGTCGGGGTGTCGGGGCCGGTCTTCTGGGTGCTGGGGCCGGTCATCGTCCGACGTTAACGACCGCCGTTCGCCCGCACGCATGGGGGAATGACACGAAACGCGCCCGCGCGGGTACGTAGCTTCGCATGACCCCTCAGCGCGCCCAGGTCCCGACCGCCACGTACCGGCTCCAGCTCCAGCCCGCCTTCGGGTTCGCGGCCGCGGCGGAGGCGGTGCCGTGGCTGGCCGGGCTCGGGGTCTCGCATCTGCACCTGTCGCCGGTCCTGGAGGCGGTGCCCGGCTCGACGCACGGCTACGACGTGGTCGACCACGGCCGGGTGCGGGCGGAGCTGGGCGGCGAGGAGGGGCTGCGGGCGCTCGCCGCGCGGGCGCACGAGCACGGGCTCGGCCTGGTGGTGGACATCGTGCCGAACCACATGGCGGCGTCCGTGCGGCACAACAGGCCGCTCATGGAGGTGCTCCGGGAGGGGCCCGCGTCGCCGTACGCGCGCTGGTTCGACGTCGACTGGGCGGCGCAGGGCGGCCGGATCATGCTGCCGGTGCTGGGGACCCCGCTGCGGGACGCGCTGGCGGACCTGTGGGTGGACGGGGACGTGCTGCGCTATCACGAGCACGTGTTCCCGCTGCGGGAGGGCACGCGCGGGCTGCCGCTGCCGCGCCTCCTGGAGGCGCAGTGGTACCGGCTCGCCTGGTGGCGCCTGGCCCGCGCGGAGCTGAACTACCGGCGCTTCTTCACCATCTCGGACCTGATCGCCGTGCGCGTGGAGGACCCGGAGGTGTTCGCGGCGACCCACGCGACGGTGCTGCGCCTGATGGTGGAGGGAGTCGTCGACGGGCTCCGGGTGGACCATCCGGACGGGCTCGCCGATCCGGGCGGCTATCTGCGCCGCCTGTCGGAGGCGGCGTCCGGTCACTGGACGGTCGTGGAGAAGATCCTCGCGGACGGCGAGGAGCTGCCCTCGGCGTGGCCGGTGGCCGGCACGACGGGCTACGACGCGCTGCGGCGGATCGACGGCCTGTTCACGGACCCCGGGGGCGCGGAGGCCCTGGACGGTCACTTCCGGCGCTTCACGGGCGCGCCGGACGACCTCGGCGGGCGCTGGGCGCCGACGGTGCGGCGGGCGGCACGGCACGTGGTCACGTACGAGCTGGCCGCCGAGGTGGAGCGGCTGGTGCGCGAGGCGGCCGCCCTGTGCGCGGCGGACCCGGCGCTGCGTGATCACGCCGTGTGGGCGCTGCGCACGGCGGTGCGCGAACTCCTCGTCCGCGTCCCCGTCTACCGGCCCTACGCGTCCGGCGGCGACGCCCCCGAGACGGTGCTGACGCCGGCCGACGCGACCGCGGCCAAGGCTGCGTTCACGGTCCCGGAGGAGGCCCGCGCGGTCGACGCCGTACGGGAGTTGGCGCTGGGGCGGCACGGGCGGGACCCGGCGCACACGGCGTTCCGCGACCGGTTCGCGCAGACGGCGGCGGCGCTGCGGGCGAAGTCGGTGGAGGACTCCGCGTTCTACCGGTACACGCCGCTGCTCTCGGCCCTGGAGGTGGGCGGCGAGCCGGCCGCTCCGGCGGTGACCGTGAACCGCTTCCACGCGTACTGCACGCGGATGCTGCGCGCGTGGCCCGACGCGTCGACGGTGCTGTCGACGCACGACACGAAGCGCAGCGCCGACGTGCGGGCCGCCGTGTCGGTGCTCTCGCAGTGCCCGGACCGGTGGGCGGCACTGGTCGACGAGGTCACGGCGCGGACCGCGCACGACGACCCCGCGCGCCCGGGGCCCGGGGCGGCGTGGGCCGCGTGGCAGACGGTGGCGGGGCTGGGTCCCGCCGATCCGGAGCGCGTCCAGGAGGCGATGCTCAAGCACGCGCGCGAGGCGGGTCTGGACACAACCTGGACGGAACAGGACGCGGTGTACGAGGAGGCGCTGCGGGCGTTCGTCGCGGCGGGCCCGTGCGGTCCGCCGGGCGAGGCGGTGCTGCGCCTCATGGCGGAACTGCGGCCCCACGTACGGGCGAACGTGCTGGGCGCGGCCCTCGTCCACCTCACGATGCCGGGCGTCCCCGACCTGTACCAGGGCACCGAGCGGGAGTACCGCGCCCTGGTCGACCCGGACAACCGGGCGCCGGCCACGTTCGGGGACGCGGGCGAGGAGGACGGGGACGGCCTCTCGGCGGAGAAGGAGTCGCTCACCCGGACCGTGCTCGCGCTGCGCCGGGAGCACCCGGAGTGGTTCGGCGGCAAGGGCGCGTACGAGCCGCTGACGGCGCGGGGGCCGGGCGCTGAGCACTGTGTGGGCTTCACGCGAGCGGGCCGGGTGGCCGTGGCGGTCACCCGGCTGTCGCTGCGGCTCGCGGACGCGGGCGGCTGGCAGGACACGGCGCTTCCCCTCCCGGACGGCACCTGGGCCGAACTCCTGGGCCCGGAGCGGAGGTTCTCGGGGCACGCGCGTGCGGCGGAACTGTTCGCGGACCGGCCGGTGGCGCTGCTGGTCCGGGTGTGACGCTCAGCCGAGGTGGACCCGGAGGGAGGACGGGGCCCGGGTGAGGAGGCCCTCGGGGGTGGGACGGAAGCCCGGGGCCCAGCGCAGGTGCGGGAAGGTGGACAGCAGGGCGTGCAGTCCCGTCCGCGCGGTGAGCCGGGCGAGGCGGGCGCCGAGGCAGGCGGGCCCGGGGTCGGCGGGGGTGCGGAACAGGTCGTAGCGGTCGGGGTCGGCGAACCGCGCGGCGTCCCGGCCCGCCGCGCCGGCCAGACAGGCGACGGTGGCCCCCGCCGGTATCGTGCCGCCTTCCGCCGGGACCGGCGCGAGGGCGCGGCGCAGCACGATGTGCGCGGCGGGGTCGCGGCGCAGGGACTCGGTCCAGGCGGCGTCGGCGAGTTCCGGGTCGGCCCGTACGAGGTCCAGTTGGGCGGGGTGGTCGAGGAGGTTCGCCAGGAGCGCGGCCAGGGCCCCGTCGGTCGCCTGGCCGCCCGCGCCGAGCAGCACGGCGACGAGCCCGGTGACGGCGGTGTCGGACAGGGGTCCGTCGTCGTCGGGGGCGGCGCACAGGACGGACAGCAGGTCGGTGCCGGGGTGCGCGCGGCGGCGCACTGCGTGGGGGCGCAGCAGGGTGTGCAGGGCGGCGGTGCCGAGTGCGGTGCGGTGCCGCGCGGTGATGTGCGCGGTGGTCTCGTGGGGCAGGCCGAGCGCGGCGACGACGGTGGCCGCGGGCAGCCAGCGGCAGAACTCGGCGACGAGATCGGCCTCCTGACGGCGGGCCAGGCGCCGGGCCAGGACATGCGCGGTGCGCTCGGCGCCGGCGGCGAGGGCGGCCAGGGCCCGGTCCTGGAGCGCCGGGGAGAGCAGGGCGCGGCGTGCGGCGCGGGGGACGTCCTCGGGGTGACCGGGGGTGAGGCGCGGGTCGTGCCGGTGCCCGTGGGCCGGTCGGGGCCACGCGTACGGGGCACCGGTGGCCGCCGCGGGATCCACGTGCCCCAGGTCGGTCCCGCCGCCGGACGGGCCCCGGCCGGGCCGCTCGTCCGGCGGGGGTGCGTACGGATCACGGTCCTCTGACGGACACGCCGGGAGCGGGCCGCCGCCCATGGGCCCGGCGGCGAGGAGCTCGTCGTGCACGCGCGCGTACGGACCCACGCCGCACGGTCCGGGCGAACCGCCGCGCCGAGCGGAGTCGGCGCCCGTGCCTGCGGTACCGAAGGACGCGTCCGGCACGCGCGCGTGGCGGTCACCGGCCCCGCCCGGTGACGCGTCGGCCGGCGGGAGCGGGCCGCTGCCGGCGTGCCCGGCGCCGAGGGGCTCGTCGTGGCCGCGCGGGTACGGGCCCGCGCCACCCGGCCCGAGAGGCACGAGGCGGGGGTCCGTGAGGGCGGAGGTCACATCGGCATGGCGGCTCAGCAGCCAGGCGCCGAACGGCTCGTCGTACACGAGAGGGTGTGTGTCACGCAGGCGGCGGTACAGGGGGTACGGGTCGCGGGCCACCGCCGGGTCCGTGAGGCTCGGCGGGCGGGGCGCGGTCCGCGCGGGGGCTCCGGGCGCGCTCGCGTCCGGTCCGGTGGGGCACAGCACCGGGTCACCCCCAGGGCCGGGCGCGCACGGGGCGGCGCGCGAATGCCCTCAGCGGACCACCGGGTCCGGCCCGGCGCAGCCCCCGGCGGGCCGGACGGGTGAGCCGGCCCCGTCCCCGGTACGGCCACGCGGCGCGCAGCGGGTCCACGAACCGTGCGGCGGCGCCGGTCGGCTCGACGCGGGCGGACACGGCCAGGGGCGGCGCCGGGGCGGGTCGACGGTGAGCACGACGCAGTCCTCGCCGACGGCCCCGGTGACCCTGTGCGCCGGGGCGGTGCACACGCCGACCGGGCCCACCCCGTCCACGCCCACCCCACCCTGTCCGAGGCCGTGGGCGAGACCTTCCTCACCCTCGCCGGACGCGGACCGCACCAGCGGTGAAGGAAGCGACCGGCCTTCTTGACACCGGCGGCCGGGCGTGGGGTACTGCGGATTGCTGACGCGGGAGCACCAACGGGGGTGAGTCACCTGACGGAGCAGCGGTACCCCAACTCGGCCGAACTGGCCCGGTCGGCAAGGGAGCTGACGGCTCACCGGCCCGACCTCTGCCGCCTGCGGCGGATCGGCACGTCCCGGGCGGGCCGCCCACTGCACCTGCTGTCCGTCGGGCACGATCCGCGCACCGTGCTGATCGTCGCGGGCGCGCACGCGAACGAGCCGACGGGCGGCGCCACGGCGCTGCACCTCGCCCGGCGCGCCCTGGTGGACAGATCGTTGCGCGAGGACCGGTCCTGGCACTTCCTCCTGTGCGCGGACCCGGACGGTGCGGCCCTGCACCGCACTCCGGCTCCGCGCACACTGCTCGAGTACCACCGGCACTTCTTCCGGCCCGCGGGCGAGGAGCAGCCGGAGTGGTCCCCCTCGGTGCTGCCCCCGGACCGGCTGCCGCCCGAGACACGGGCACTGACCGGGATCATCGACGAGCTGCGCCCCTACCTCCAGGTGTCGCTGCACGGCACCGAACTCGGCGGCAGCTGGGTGCAGTTGACCCGGGACATCCCCGGTCTCGCCGAGCCGTTCGCGAAGTCGGCGGCGGAGCTGCACATACCGGTGGAGACGGGCGCGTCCGACGCGGCGGGCTGGCCGGCCTCGGGTCCCGGTGTGCACGTGATGCCGGCGCCGGACGCGCGGGCCGCGTTCCCGAGCCTGCCGGACGACGCCCGGCACTCCACCTGGCACCACGCCCACCGCTACGGCGGCTCGACGGCGATCGTCGAGGTGCCGATGTGGGCCAGCGACCTGGTCGACGACCCGGCCCCGCACCCGGCGCCGGAGCACGCGATGCGCCGCCTGTCGCAGCGGCTGAGCCAGGACACCCGGCGGGTGGAGGCGGTGCTCGCGCAGGCGCTGCCGCGGCTGCCCGACACCGGGAGCCCGCTGCTGCGGGCGGCGCGCTGGGCGCTGGCCCTGGTGCCGGGCCTCGCGCGGGACTGGGCGCAGCCCCCGCCGCCGGACGCGACGATGGCGTACGTCGGGAGCATCGACGCGTTCGCGCGGCGGCTTCCGCTGCGGGCCGCCGCGATGCTGCTGCGAGTCCTCGAGGAGGCGGATGACGAGGCGGCGCCCCGGCTCGACGCCCTCGTCACGGACTGGTGCGAGGGGTACGCCGAGCGGTTCGGGGCGCGCTGGGTGCCGCTGGCCCACCAGGTGGAGCACCAGGCGCGGACGACGATCGCGGCGGTGCGGCACGCGCGCACCGAGGGCGACGTCTGAGCCGCCCCCGGCCGGCCGTGCGTCAGTCGGCGAGGCGGAAGAGGGAACCGGTGGAGGCGTACAGGACGCAGTCGCTGGCGAAGTTGCGGGCGTAGGCGACGCGCCGGCCGTTCCACATGCCGTGCGCGTACGCGGTGAGCGGCTTGTAGACCATCGGGCACATGGCGTCCTCGTCGGCGCGCAGCCGGTCCACGTCACCGGCGGCCTCGGCGAGTTCGGCGCAGGCCCGCTCGGTGTGCGGGTGGTCGCCGCGTTCGGCGGTGCAGTCGAGCAGGGCGCTGCTGGTGGCGCCGGTCGGGCCGTCGCCCTGCATGACGGTGACCCGCACCCAGTTCCCGGTGTCGGTGGGCGGGGCGTCCGGCGGCGCCGCCTGGGCGCCGGCGGCGGTCGTGCCGAGCAGGGCGGCCGCGGCCGCCGCGGCCGCCAGGGCGCGGCGCGCCGTCGTGAGCGTGGCCTTGACCATGGGGTGTCACCGTTCCTCGCGTTCGGGAGTACGCGCGGGCGGGGGCCCGCGGTGCATCCCTGACCGCGCGGGCGGGCGCGCCCCACCGGACACGCGGCCGTGTCCCCCGAACGGGACGGCGTGGCGCGTCAGTCGGCGGACAGCCGGAACGACATGTGGCCGAACGCGACCTGGTCCCCGTCCCGGACGACGGCGGCGCCGACGACCCGCCGGCCGTTGACCGACGTGCCGTTCGTGGAGCCGAGGTCGCGCAGCACCCACAGGCCGCCCTGCGAGGTCAGCTCGGCGTGCACCCGGGAGACCGACTCGTGGCTGAGCCGCAGCCGGTTGGCCGGGTCGCGGCCGATGCGCAGCGGGTACGGGTCGCCCTGCCGCGGCAGCATCAGCTTCGGCAGCCGCTCCACGGTCCAGGCCCGGCGCATCCGCACCGTGAACCCGGAGACCGCGCCGACGGCCCCGACCACGGCCCGGGTCCAGCGGCCCTCGGTGCGCAGGTCGGCGGTGAGCGCGTCCAGTTCGTCGGGGCGGCGGGCGGCCAGGGCCAGCTCCATCCGGCGCACGAAGGTGTCGTGGGAGAGCCTCCCGAGCGCGACACCGTCCTTGAGCACCTTCAGCGCACGGTCCCGCTCGGCGTCGGAGAGCCGCGCCGGGTGCGTGTGGTGTTCGAACGATGACGTCACACCGCGATTGTCGGGCAGCGGAGGCCGGAGTGTCCAGAAAACGAGACGGGCCGTGTCCGGACCCGGACGATTCCGCGCCGGGCCCGGGCGAATCCACCCCGTGAGGATCATTCCTGGCGCACGATGGACACCTCGTCACCGTCTGATCGCGAGGAGAACGCTCCGTGCAGTTCGAGGTGTGGGCACCACAGGCCGAGCGGGTCACGCTGCACTGCGAGGGCGCCACGCGCGCGTTGACGCGGGCGGCCGGCAGAGACGGCTGGTGGGCGGGCGAGGCTCAGGCGGCGGACGGCGCGCGGTACGGGTTCGCGCTCGACGACGGCCCGGTGCTGCCCGACCCGCGCTCGCGCCGCCAGCCGGACGGCCCGGACGGGCTGAGCGCGGTGGTCGACCACGACCTCTACGCGTGGCGCACGGACGGGGCCGGTCAGGGGCTGCCCGGCGCCGTCCTGTACGAGCTGCACATCGGCACGTACACGCGGGAGGGCACGCTCGACGCGGCCGCCGCGCACCTGGGCGAGCTGGCCGAACTGGGCGTGACGCACATCGAGCTGATGCCGCTGTGCCCGATGCCCGGGCGGCACGGCTGGGGGTACGACGGGGTCGCCCCGTGGGCGGTGCACGAGCCGTACGGCGGGCCCGAGGCGCTGAAGCGCTTTGTCGACTCGGCGCACGAGCTCGGACTCGGTGTCGTCCTCGACGTGGTGCACAACCACCTGGGCCCGTCGGGGAACCATCTGGGGGCGTTCGGCCCGTACTTCACGGACACCGCGCGGACCCCGTGGGGCGACGCGGTGAACCTGGACGCGCCCGGCTCCGACGAGGTGCGGGACTACTTCGTCGGCAGCGCACTGGCCTGGCTGCGCGACTACCGGCTCGACGGACTGCGCCTGGACGCGGTGCACGAACTGCGGGACCGGCGGGCGCTCTCGTTCCTGGAGGAGCTGTCGGCGGCCGTGGACGCGCTCGCCGAGGAGCTCGGCCGCCCGCTGTTCCTGATCGGCGAGTCCGACCTGGCCGACCCGCGGCTCGTCACCCCGCGCGAGGAGGGCGGGCTCGGGCTGCACGGGCAGTGGAACGACGACGTCCACCACGCCGTGCACGCCGCCGTCACGGGCGAACGGCAGGGCTACTACGAGGACTTCGCGCGGGCTCCGATGGCGGCCCTGGCGAAGACGCTGACGCACGGCTTCTTCCACGACGGCACGTACTCGGCGTTCCGCGGGCGGCACCACGGGCGCCCGGTCGACCGGGCCCGGATGCCCGCGCACCGGCTCGTCGCCGCGACCCAGACCCACGACCAGATCGGCAACCGGGCGCGGGGCGAGCGGCTCTCCGCGCTCGCCGGGCCCGGGCTGCTGGCGTGCGCGGCGGCGCTCGTGCTCACGGGCCCCGCCACGCCGATGCTGTTCATGGGCGAGGAGTGGGCGGCGAGCACGCCCTGGCAGTACTTCACGGACCACACGGACCCGGCGCTCGCGGACGCGGTGCGCAAGGGGCGGCGGCGGGAGTTCGCGGCGCACGGCTGGGCGGAGGCGGACGTTCCCGATCCGCAGGATCCGGCGACGCGGGAGCGGTCGTGTCTGGACCGGTCCGAGCGGCCGGCCGGCGAGCACGCGCGCATGCTCGCCTGGTACCGGGAGCTCATCGCGCTGCGGCGGGAGCGGGCGGATCTGCGGGACCCGGATCTCGCGGCGGTACGGGTGGCCTTCGACGAGGGGGGCCGGTGGATCGCCTACCGGCGGGGGGACGTGCGGGTGGCGGTGAACCTGTCCGAGGTGCCGGTGTCGATCCCGCTGGGTCGGCCCGTTGCGCGCGTGCTGGCCGCGTGGGAGCGGGTGGAGGGTGTCGGCGCGGAGGGAGTCCTGACGGTGCCGCCTCATTCGTGCGTGATCGCCGAGGCGCCGTAGCTCCGTCCGTTCGTCGGCGAGTGCGGCCCGGTGGGGGCTGGTCGCGCAGTTCCCCGCGCCCCTGGAAGGCATGCGGCTTCGCCGCGCCTTCCTCAGATGAAAGGCGCCCCGCATCTTGATCGGGGAAATGCGGCGCGCAGCGCCTGCGTTTCAGGGGCGCGGGGCCGTGTCCCTGAGCGGCTCCGCCGCGGGGCGCGAACGGCCCCCACCGGCCGGTGGTCGGCATCCGGCCGAGGGGCCACGGCGAGTGGGCGGGAAACCTCGGGTCACTCCGAGACCAGCTCCAGGAGGATGGGTTCCCAGGCCCGTTCGACCCCGCGGCCCCAACGCCCCGTCTCCGCCCCCGCGTCCAGCCCCACCAGTGCGTCACAGCGCCCGAGCCACAGTCCCCGCAGGCAGATCCGCGCCCCGCACCCGGCGAGGGTCGCCGCCCTCACCGCGGCCCGTGCTCCCACGGAGACGACCAGCCCGGCGATGTCCTCGGCCACGTCGCCGATCACCGCGTCACCCCACCCGAGGACCCCGCGCACGTGCCCGTCCGCGGACACCCGCAAGCGCTCCTCCGTGAGCCCGTGGTGGATGAGCGCCGCGCCGGACTGCGGGCCGAGCTGGGCCACGGCCCGCGCCGTGAACTGCCGCAGCCGCGCCGCGTCGAACTCCCCCTGTTCGTCGAGCCGTTGGGCCGCCGCCCCGGCCTCCCGGCGCACGTTCTCCAGGGACCGCGGCGCGACCGTGGGCACGCCCAGCGGCACGGCCCGTTCGACGGGGACCGCGCGCAGCCCCGTGAGCAGTCCGGCGAGGTCCTCCTCGCCGAGCGCGGTGACGTCCTGGATCCGGGCCGGCTCGCCCGGGACCCGCGTCTCGACGACGCAGACGAGCCCGGGCGCCCACTCCCCCGCCGCGACGCCGGCCGGCAGCGCGAGCGGCAGGTGCGGGCGGACGAGGTCGCGCAGCCGCACCTCGCGCCGCAACCACTGTCCGGCCCGCGTGTCGAGGGCGAACCGCAGCACGTGCCGGTCCCCGACCCACCAGGAGATCACCCCCGCGCCACCGGCGCCGGGCGCTTCGACAGGCCGTACCTCGGCGGTGGCGCCACGGTCCGGGAGCAGGCTCCTCAGGACGCGGCGCACCGTCTCGTCGGTGGGGTGCGGGGTCGGCGGCACGGCGGATCAGTCCACGATCGCCATGTCCCGCGCGGTGGCGTTGAGGCGCCGGCCGCCGTCCGGGGTGACGGTGACGATGTCCTCGATGCGCACACCGAAGCGGCCCGGCAGGTAGATGCCGGGTTCGACGGAGAAGCACATGCCGGGCACGAGCTCCTGCTCCTCGCCCTCGATCATGTACGGGGGTTCGTGCGTGGTGACGCCGATGCCGTGGCCGGTGCGGTGGATGAAGTACTCGCCGTACCCGGCGTCGGTGATGACCTTGCGGGCGACGCGGTCGACGTCCTGGCAGGCGATGCCGGGCCTTACGGCCTCGCAGGCGGCGCTCTGCGCGGCGCGCACGATGTCGTGGACCTCGCGCTCCTCGGCGGTGGGCTCGCCGACGTGGATGGTGCGGCTGGTGTCGGAGCCGTAGCCGTGCTTGAGGCCGCCGAAGTCGAGGACGACCATGTCGCCGCGCTCGATGACGCGCTCGCCCGCCTCGTGGTGCGGGTTGGCGCCGTTGGGACCGGAGCCTACGACCGTGAAGTCGACCTGCGAGTGCCCGAACCGCTTGAGCAGGTCGGACAGTTCACGCGCGATGTCGTTCTCCTTGCGCCCCGCGAAGGCGACCTTCTTGATCTCCTCGTACGTCGCGTCGGCGGCGGCGCCGGCCGCGGCGAGCCGCTCCAGCTCGGCGGCGTCCTTGACGGCGCGCAGCATCGGCAGGGCCTCGGTGAGGGACACGTAGGAGCTGTCGGGCAGCGTCTTCTGCAGCCCGAGCAGGTGCATGGCCCAGGCGTTGTCGCTGACGCCGAAGCGGCCCGCGCCGTCCAGCAGCGGGGCCGTCACCTCGTAGGGGTCCTTGCCGTCGGTCCAGTCCCGCAGGGTCATCGCGGCGGCGCCTGCGGACCGGGCGGCGTCGGGCGCCTCCAGGGTCGGCACGACGAGCGTGGGCTCCTGGCCCGCGGACAGGACCAGCAGGGTGAGCCGCTCGGTCTCTGCGGTCACGTGGTATCCGGTGAGCCAGACCAGGTCGGGGCCGGGTGCGACGAGCACTCCGGCGAGCCCGGCGTCGGCGGCCGACTGCGCGGCACGGTCCATCCGGGCCTTGTAGTCGGCGGCGGTGAAGGGCGCGGGTGTGCCGGTCGTCATGTCCGGTGCCTCCATACGGTGAGCGGTGTCCATCGCGAGATCGTCGCGGAGCGGAACGATACGTCCACGGGCAGCATCCTGCCCGCCCTCGCAGGACCGCGCGAGCCGGTTCCCGCGCACACGGCCCCACCTCCACCCTCGCTAACGCTTGGCCATTGCCCAACCATTAGGACTAATGCTTGAATCAGCCCGACCCATTAGAACCGTGCCGGAACGGGACGCGTCGGCGCGTGCCGGACCCTGTCAGCCCGTGGAGGACCTCCCGCCATGCTCGTACTCGCCCAGATCAGCGATCTGCACCTCGACGGCACGCCGCGCGCGAGCGAACGGGCCCGCCGGGTGACGGAGCGTCTGCGGGCCCTGCCGGGACCGGTCGACGCCCTCCTGGTCACCGGCGACATCGCCGACCACGGCGCCGAGTCCGAGTACGAGGAGGCGGCCGCGCTGCTCGGGCTGCGCGGCGGACCGGCGCTGCCCTTCCCCGTCCTGACCTGCCCCGGCAACCACGACGTGCGCTCCGCCTACCGCAAGGCCCTGCTGGGCGAGCCCCCGGCGGACGGCCCCGTGAACCGGGCGCACCGGATCGGCGGTGCCGCGCTCCTGATGTGCGACTCCAGCGTGCCGGGCGCCGACGAGGGCGACCTCGACGAGACGACGTACGCATGGATCGAGGCGGAGCTGGACGCCCTGGACGGGGGCACCCCGGTGCTGCTCGCCTTCCACCACCCGCCGGTCGCCCTGCACCACCCGCTCCCGGACCGCTACCCGCTGGGCCGCCCGGGCCGGCTCGCCCGGCTCCTGGAGCGGCGCCCGGAGATCGTCGCGCTGATCACCGGCCACGCCCACAGCCCGGCGGCGACCTCCTTCGCGGGCCGGCCGCTGCTCGTGGGCCCCGGAGTCACCTGGACCCTGCGCCTGCCCTGGGAGGGCGAGCAGATCGCGGACCGGGACGCCCCGGTGGGCCTCGCCTTCCACGTCCTGGACGACGCGCACCGCCTGACGACCCATTTCCGCACCGTCTGAACCCGGCGGCCCCTGCCGGGAGGCCTCAGGTGACGACGCCCGGCACGACCGTCAGGTCCTGCCGCCCGCCGTCGCCGTGACGGACCTTCACCCGCAGTTCGCGGCCGGGCCGGGCGTCCGCGACGCGGGCGGCGAGGTCGCTCGCCGAGCCGATCTCGTCCGCCCCCAGCCGCAGCAGCACGTCCCCGCGCACGAGCCCGGCCGTGTAGCCGGGCCCCGGCACGTGCACCGCCACGACCAGCGCCCCGGGCCCGCCGGGTGCGTCGACCACCTCCAGGCCGAGGCCGGCGCGCGCCGGCGCCCGGTCCGGGCCCGGCGCCGCCGACCGCGCGGGCGACGCGGCGGCTCCGGCCGAACCGGCCGGTCCGGACTGCCGCGCGGACGCCGTTCCCGACGCCCCCGGGGCCCCAGGCGTCCCGGCCGTCCCGCCCGTGCCCGGGGGCACCGCCTGCTGTGCCTCCCGCATCTCGGCCATCCTGCTCAGCGCGATGACACCGGTCCCGACGGTGCCGAGGCCGATCCCGGCGAGCACCAGGACCACGGCGCAGCACAGCCCGGTCAGCCAGGTGACGAGCCGCCGGCCGCGACGCCGCGCCGCGTGCGGCCGCCGCCTGGGCCGCGGCTCCCGATCCGTACCACTGGTGCCCCCGCGGCCACCGGAGCCTCCCGCCGGACCGGACCCCGGCAGGGACTTGGGACGCAACGCGGTCTGTTCCATAGCTCGCTCGCCTCCGTAGCTCGCCCGTCCCCCGGCCGGAGCTCTACCCTCCGGGCGGGCGCGCCACGTTCCTCGAACGAGTGAGCATGCCGGGCCGTGATCGAGCACGGCCCGGCACGACCGCCCCGGTTATCCCCCGTGGCTCGCGTGACCTCCCTCGTGACCTCCCCCGTGGTCTCCGCCGTGCCCGGCGCCGTGGTCGAACTTCAGCGCCTCCTTCGGCATCACGACGAACGGCCGCATCATCCCCATGTCCTCGTGCTCCAGCAGGTGGCAGTGGTACATGAACCGCCCGTACGCCCCGTCGAAGCGCCCCATGACACGCAGCATCTGCCCGGGCAGCGCGCGGAAGACGTCCTTGTGGCCCTGCTCGTTCGGCGGGACCGGGACCGCGCCGCCGGGCTCGGGGCGGACCGGCTTCGCGGTGCCGCCCGTCGTCACGTCGAAGCCGGTGACGTCGTACACGTCGCGGCCGAGGATCTGGAAGTCGGCCAGATGGATGTGCATGGGGTGCACGACCGGCGGGTTCACCGCGAGGTTCAGGAAGCTCCACTGCTCGTGGGAGCCCTCGGCGAGGGTGAAGCCGAGCCCGTCGTTGAACGTCCGCGCGGTGCGCCGGTAGGTCTTCACCGCCCCCTCGGCGTCGGCGACCTGGATGATGCCCTCGGCGGGCAGGCTCAGCCCCTCGGGCTCCTCGATCTCGGTCATCTCCCAGATCTCGGGGTGCCCGCCGCCGCCCTTCGTGGCCGGAGGGGTCAGCACGATCAGCCGGTGCCCGTGCTCGATGTCGTGCGTCAGCCGCCGGAAGGACCCCGAGAGCACCTCGGGCAGGGTGAACGGGTCCGGCGCGCACGAGGTCCCCACGCGGAACTCGAGCACGTGCGGGTACGGCACGTCGCCCGCCGGATCGGGCACGCCCGGCGCCTCGCCCGGCCCCTTGTTGACGAGGCGGACGCGGCGGCCGGCGAGCGCCCCGAAGTCGATCAGCAGGTCCATCCGCTCGGCCGGCGCGATCGTGAGCGCCGGCAGCGCCCCCTCGAAGTCGACCGGCACCGGGCGCGGCAGCAGGCCGCCGTCGCTGCCGATCTGCTTCAGGACCCCGGGCACCGCCTGCCCGTCCTCGTCGACGAGGACGAGGTCGAAGATGCGCGCGTTCGACGCGTTGACCAGGCGGAAGCGGTACCAGGCCGGGTCCACCTCGGCGTACGGCCAGATCCGGCCGTTGACCGTCGTGTACGGGCCGGTGAACGGGATGGAGACCGGCTTGCCCGTCTCCGGGTTCGCCGCCTGGACGACGGCCGTCTTGTGCAGCAGCCGCCCGTTGAGCGCCCCGTCCTCGTCCGTGTCCAGGTTCCGGTCGGCGAGCAGGAGCGGTATCTCACGGTCCCCGGAGGGCAGCCCGAGGGCGTCCTCCTCGTCGTCCCGGATCAGGTAGGTGCCGTACAGGCCCGTCTGCACGTTCCACCGCGTGATGTTCATGGCGTGGTCGTGGTACCACCACTGCACCGCCTGGTGGTCGTTCGGGTACTCGGCGAGCTGGGCGTCGCCGAAGCCCACCGCGTTGTCCGCCCAGCCGTCGTTGCCGCCGCCCGTCTGGGCGCCGTGCAGATGGGTCACGGACCAGGCGGGCAGCGCCGCCACGTCCTCGTTCGGCGGCGCGCCCTCGCGGCCCGGGCGGGTGGTCGGGCTCGGTGCGGCGATGGGCACCTCCACCGCCGTGACCGGGTACGCGCCGCCCTTAGGAATGCGGTTCGTCCACGCGATGCGCACGCGCTGTCCGCGCCGCACCTCGATGGTCGGGCCCGGCACCGTGCCCTCGTACCCCCACATGAGGGTCGGCGGGAGCTGCGGGTGCAGCCGCTGCCAGGTGGGGCGCAGGGCGATCTCGGTCTCCCTGCGCACGTCCCCGGCGGCGGGCCGCAGCACCGGCGGCACGGTCAACGGCGCGACGTACGGCGCCAGTTCCGCTCCCCCGGTCCCCGCCCCGGACGCCGGGCCTGACGCCGTGCCGGTCTGTGTGTGCTCGATGATGTCGGTCAAGGCAAGAACACCCCCGTGTGTTCTTCTCGATTCCCCCGTTGTACGGCCGGTCAGTGGCCGTGAGCCGCGCCGTGCGGCGCTCTCACCTCCCTAGACGACCCGAGTTCCGGCGAAGTTCCCTGAACCACCCATTCCGGACGCGAAGTTCCGGAAACCGCCGGGCGGCGGCGCGGGGGTCCGGTCGGGTACGAAGCCGTGGGCCCGGCCGGCGAGGTAGCCGGCCCGGTAACGGTCCACCTCGGCGTGCCAGTTGAGGATGCCGGACGTCCAGTTCCGCAGGTCCTGGACGTATCCCTCCATCACCGCGCGCGCTTCCCGGGACAGCCGGAAGTCGTCGTAGAGGACGGGGAACTCGTGCGCGGCGATGTGCTCGAACTGCCGCATCCGCTGGGTCATCAGGTCGTTCACGATCGCGAGCGCCCGCGGGTAGTCGATGCCGAAGAAGTTCTGCACGACCAGGATCGCGTTGTGGATCTCCCCCTCGTACTCGATCTCCTTCTGGTACGAGAACACGTCGTTGAGCAGGCACGCGTAGTCGACCGCCGCGTTCTCCAGGGCGCGCACGGGTCCGCTGCGGTACACCTGGGGCGGGACGGCGGGGCCGTGGCCCATGCGGCACAGGTTCATCGTGAGGTCGGAGCCGAAGGTGGCGCGGCGCATCTCCAGGTAGTCGACCGGGTCGGGGACCCGGTTCTGGATCTGGTTGGCGAGCTCCCACACCCAGCTCTCCGTCATCACGTCGACGGACGCCTTCACGGTGCGCTTCTGGTCGGGCGTCATGACCGCGGTGGTACGCCGCCACAGGTCGATCAGGCCGCGCTCCACGGCGTTGACCGGCACCACCGGAGGCTCATGACTCTCGACGGGCATGCAGGCGGACAGCCGGGCCGTGCACGCCTTGGCGGCGGCCAGGTCGCGCCGGTGCCCGAAGACCAGCGGGTAGTAGTCGTCGCCGTACGTGCCCCAGGCCAGCCACTGGGCGTTGAGGTCGAGGGCCTCGGCGTCGCTGTCGGGGGCGATGCCCGCCGCGCACAGCGCGAGGTCGCAGGAGGCCAGCTTGTCCTCGTCCCAGACGCCCTCGGACAGGATGCCCGTGCGGTGCGCCCAGGGCACGAGCCGGGCGCGGGCGCCGTCCAGCTCCGGGTTGAGCCGCAGCGCGAACGGCATGTAGATGTCGGGGATCCGGGACGGCCCCACCTTCTGGTACGGCACGTGCGTGTAGGCGCGCAGCCGCTGCGCCCCGAGGTCCTTGAGGAGCCCGACCACGTCGGTCGTCCCGGAGCCGGGGCCGGCCGGCCCGAACAGGGGCGCGGTGGCGGGCGGCGCCTCCTTGTTCATGTAGCGGCTGGACTTCATGTGCCAGGCATGGCCTCCGGACTGCCAGTCCGTCAGCCCCTGTGTGTAGGCGGCGACGGCGGCGACCTCGTCCGGGGTGAGTCCGTGCTCGGCGGCGAGGCCGGGCACCTCGGTGAGCGCGGTGTGCTCGAACTGGTGCAGGCGCGAGGTCAGTACGTCGTTGACGGCCTCGGCCGCCTCCTGGGTGGTGCAGCCGAAGAAGGTCTCCAGGACGAGGACGCCGTTGCTGAGCTCCCCCTCGTCGCGCACCTCGCGCTCGTAGGAGAAGAGGTCGTTGCGCAGGTGGACGGCGTCGGAGAACGTCTCCATGAGGACGCGCAGGGGCCGGGAGCGGGCGACGGCGGCGGGGACCTCGGCGGTCGCGTACTCGACGAGTCCGGCCGACCAAGGGGCGCCGCCCACCTTGCGGCGCATCTCGATGTACTCGACGGGGTTGGCGATCCTCCCCTCGTTGATGTTGGACAGTTCCCACATCGACTCGTTGAGCAGGTGCTCGGTCGACTCGGCGAAGCGGCGGCGCCAGTCCAGGGACATGGCGGGCACGGTGCGCCGCCACAGGTCGATCAGACCGGCCTCGACCGGGTTCTCCGGCTCGGGCACGGCCGTGGCGAGGTCCATCGGCATGAAGAGCGGCAGCCGCTCCAGGTGGTGCTTGCCGGCCTCCCGGTCGTTGGTGCGCTTGTACATGTCCAGGAAGTGGTCGTCGAAGAAGAAGACCCACACGTACCAGTCGGTGATCAGCGACAGCGCGGGGCCGTCGCAGTCGGGGTGCGTGTGCGCGCACAGCAGCCCGTAGTCGTGCGCGTCGAGGTCGCTCTGCTCCCAGACGCCGCTTCCTTCCAGCATGCCCATCTCGCGCGCCCACGCGGTGGAGTGGGCGCGCGCCTCGTCGAGGTGGGGGTTGAGCCGCGCGCGGTACGGCATGTAGAAGCGCGGCAGGTGGAACGGCTGCGAGGACGGGTCAGTCATGTGCGCGGCCCTACCCGGGGGCCGATCCACCCATCCGCGACGGAGCACATGATCGTCCTATCGCGTGAACGGACGCCTGTTCGGGGCGACTTCGGGAGAGTGGCGCGCTATACACGTCCCGTGCCGAAGACGCCCGTACGTGCCTGCCTGTCCCCTCGCCTGCTCGCCGCCGGCTGCGCCGCCGTGCTCGCCCTGGGCGGCGCGGCGCTCCCCGCCACGGCTTCTGCCGCGCCCGCGCCGCGTACGGCGCGCGCGGCCCCGCACGCCCTCACCGAGGTCTCCTCGCTCGCGGCGGACCGGCTCGCGCTCGCCGACAAGGTGGCGGCCGCGAAGTACGGCACGCCGGCCCCGATCGACGACCCGGCGCGCGAGCGGCAGGTCCTCGACGACGTGGCCCGCCGGGCGGTGGCGCTCGGCCTGGACCCCGCGTGGGCGCAGGCCGTGTTCCGCGACCAGATGGAGGCCAACAAGCAGGTGCAGCGCGGCCTGTACGCCCGCTGGGACGCGCATCCCGAGGAGCGGCCCGCCGAGCGCCCGGACCTGGCGAAGGAGGTCCGCCCGGCGCTCGACCGCATCACGGTCGCACTCCTCGACGCCTTGCGCGCGACGGCCCCCGCCCGTACGTCACCTGCCTGCACGCCGCTGCTGGCCTCGGCGGCCCTGCGCGCGGCGCACACGCACGGGTTCGACGCGCTCCACGCGGGCGCGCTGGCCCGCGCGCTGCCCTCGGTGTGCGGCTAGCGGGCCTAGGCCCAGTGCGCGGGCCGGTTCAGGCCCTGCGGTACGCGCGTGGTGGCGTCGCCGCGGGCCGCGTTGAGCTGGGCCTGGGTGAGGAACAGGGCCCCGGTGAGGTCGGCGCCGGTGAGGTTCGTGTCGCGCAGGTCGGCGCCGATGAGGTCCGCGTGGCGCAGGTCGGCGCCGGTCAGGTCGGCGGCGACGAGGAGGGCTCCGCGCAGGGTGGCGCCGCGCAGGTCGGCCTTGCGCAGGCGGGCGCCCACGAGGTCGGCGCCCCGGTGGTTCTTCCTGCGGCCCGGCACCTGCGCGCGGACGAGTTCGCTGGCCTTGAGCAGCAGCGTGTTGACCTCGTCGCGGATCGCGGGCACGTCGGCGGCGAGCAGTTCCCCGGCGCTCGCGCGGGTGAGCCGCTCGAGGTCGGCGCGGGCCCGCTCGGCGTCGCGGTGCACGGGCCGGGCCCGGTCGAGGTCCAGGACGTCGCTCAAGTACCAGAGCAGTTCGTGGAGATGGCGCATGACGGGGAAGACCTCGTACATCTGCCGGGCGGTCTTGGGCCGTTCGCGCCAGCTGACGCCTTCGTAGGTGACCTGGGAGACCTTCTGGCCCGCGCCGAAGCAGTCGAAGACGGTGCACCCCGGGTAGCCGCGGTCGCGCAGCGAGGCGTGGATGCCGCACCGGAAGTCGTCCTGGAGGTTGCGGCACGGTGAGCCCGCCGCCTTGTTCGCCGCGAAGTCGTGGGACTTGGCGAAGGGCAGCGCGACACAGCACAGGCCGAAGCAGTCGCCGCAGTCGGCGACGAGATCGAGGCGCCGGCGGCCGGTGCCGGAGGCCTCGGGGGCGGTGGCGGCGGTGGGGTCGGGCGTGGTGCGGGGGGTCTCGCGGGAGGTCACGCCCCCCATTGTCGCCGATCGCCCCCGCGCGCCCTCTTGTGGCCTTCGCGGCCCCGCGTCACCGTGGACGGCGTCCGGCACCGCCCCTCATCCCCAGGAGTCGACGTGGCCTCCTCCTTTGTCCTGCCGCACGCACTGCACGGCGACGGTCCGCACAAGGTGATCGCGGTGCACGGCTGGTTCGCCGACCGCTCCGCCTACGCGCCGGTCGTCCCCGATCTGGACCGTTCCTCCTTCCAGTACGCGCTGGTCGACCTGCGCGGCTACGGGGAGGCGAAGGACACCCCGGGCGCGTACACGACCGCCGAGGGCGCGGCCGACGTGCTGGATCTCGCGGACCGGCTCGGCTGGGAGCGCTTCTCGCTGATCGGGCACTCGATGGGCGGCAGCGTGGCGCAGCGCGTGGTCGCGACGGCCCCGCACCGGGTGCGGCGGCTCGCGGGCGTCTCGCCGGTCCCGGCGTCGGGTCTGCAACTCCCGCCCGAGCAGTGGGAGTTGTTCTCCACGGCGGACACGAAGCCGGAGCACCGCCGCGCGATCCTCGACGTCACGACGGGCGGCGTCCGCCCGGCGGCGTGGCTGGACCGGATGGTGGAGCGTTCCCTGGCGGTCAGCGACGTCAAGGCGTTCCGCGCCTGGCTCGACTCGTGGACCGGCGACGACTTCCACACCGACCTGGAGGGCTGTACGACCCCCGCGCTCACCGTCACGGGCCAGCTCGACCCGGCGCTGTCGGCGGAGCTGATGCGCGGCACGTGGCTGCGCTGGTTCACCCGCGGCGAGCTCGTCGACCTGCCGGTGTGCGGGCACTACGCGATGGACGAGGCGCCGCTCGCGCTGATCCGGGTGGTGGAGGACTTCCTGCGGGCGGACGGCGCGTGAGCGGCGCGGTGCCGGACGTCTTCGACCCGCGGCTGTACGGTCACGGCGTCCCGCACGACCGGTACCGCGTCCTGCGCGACCGCCACCCCGTGGCGTGGCAGGCGGAACCGGCGGTCCTCGGCTGGCCCGAGGGCCCCGGCTTCTGGGCGGTGACCCGGCACGCGGACGTGGTGCGGGTCCTCAAGGACGCGCGGACGTACTCGTCGTTCCTGGGCGCCACCCAGATCCGCGACCCGGACCCGGCGGACCTGCCGTTCATCCGCGGCATGATGCTCAACCAGGATCCGCCGTCCCACGGCCGGCTGCGCCGTCTGGTCAGCCGGGCGTTCACGCCGCGCCGCGTGGAGGCGTTCGAGAGGTCGGTGCGCGAGCGGGCGGCGTCCTTGCTGGCCAAGGCCCTCGGACCCGACGGCGCGGACACGGTGGACCTGGTCGGCACGGTCACCGACGACTACGCGCTGCTGAATCTCGCGGACCTGCTCGGCGTCCCGGAGTCCGACCGGGGCCTGATGCTGCACTGGACGCGCCGGGTCATCGGCTACCAGGACCCGGACGAGGCGGCCGGGTCCGCGGACGGCGGCCCGCTGGTGAACCCGCGCTCCCCTTCGGCGCTGGCCGACATGTTCGCGTACGCGGACGAACTGTCGGCCTACAAGCGCGCGCACCCGGCCGACGACATCATGACGACGCTCGCGACGGACCCGGATCTCACCCCGGGCGAGCGGCAGATGTTCTTCTTCCTGCTCACGATCGCGGGCAACGACACGGTGCGCAGCGCGGCCCCCGGCGGCGTGGCGCTCCTCGCCGATGACCCGTCCGCGTACGAGCGGCTGCGGTCGGGCCGGGCCGACGTGCCGACGGCCGTGGACGAGCTGCTGCGCCGGCACCCGCCGGTGCTGACCTTCCGCCGCACGGCGGCGCGGGACACGACGCTCGCGGGCACGCGCATCGCGCGGGGCGACAAGGTCGTCGTGTTCCACGCGTCCGCCAACCACGACGAGCGGGTCTTCCCCGACCCGTTCCGCCTGGACCTGGGCCGCTCCCCCAACCCGCACGTCTCGTTCGGCGACGGCCCGCACGTGTGCCTCGGCGCGCATTTCGCGCGGCTTCAGCTGCGGGTGCTCCACGAGGAGCTGGGCCGGGCGGCGCCGGCGCTGCGGCTCGCGGAGCCGCCGCGCCAGCTGGTGTCGAACTTCATCAACGGGATCAAGGAGCTCCGGGTGACCCGGAGCTGACCGGCTACTCCGTCGGCGACAGGCGCAGCGAGATCGAGTTGATGCAGTACCGCTGGTCCGTCGGGGTGGGGTACCCCTCACCCTCGAACACGTGCCCGAGGTGGGAGCCGCAGCGGGAGCAGCGGACCTCGGTGCGCACCATGCCGTGCGAGCGGTCCTCGATCAGCTCCACGGCGTCCGAGTCCTTCGGGTCGTAGAAGGACGGCCAGCCGCAGTGCGACTCGAACTTCTCCGTGGAGGTGAAGAGCTCGGCGCCGCAGGCGCGGCAGGAGTAGACGCCCTGCGTCTTGGTGTCCGTGTACTCACCGACGAAGGCGGGCTCCGTGCCGGCCTGGCGCAGTACCGCGTACTCCGCCGGGCTCAGCTCCGCGCGCCACTGCTCGTCCGGCTTCTCGACGTCGTACGACATGTGCTCATCCCTCCAGCTGGGTCAGGATCCGCGGGCCGAGGTCCGTGACGTCGCCCGCGCCCATGGTGAGAACGAGATCGCCGGGCTTGGCCATTCCCGCGATCGCGGCGACGGCGGCGTCCTTGTCGGGCGCGGCCTGCACGTCGGCGCCGGCGGCGCGGGCCGCGTCGATGATCAGGGCGCTCGTGATGCCCGGGATCGGGTCCTCGCGGGCCGGGTAGATGTCGAGGACCACGGAGGCGTCGGCGAGGGCGAGGGCGTCGCCCATCTCCTTGCCGAGCTCCTGGGTACGGGAGAAGAGGTGCGGCTGGAAGAGGACGAGGAGGCGGGCGTCACCGGCGGCCGAGCGCATGGCCTCCAGGTCGGCGGTCATCTCGGTGGGGTGGTGCGCGTACGAGTCGATGACCTGCACGCCGTTCACCTCGCCCTTGAGCTGGAGGCGGCGCTTGACGCCGGTGTACGCCTTGAGGGCGGAGGCGAGGTTGCGGGCCGGGATGCCGAGGGCGACGCCCGCCGCGAGGGCCGCGACCGCGTTGTGCGCGTAGTGGCGGCCGGGGACCGAGACGGTGAAGGTCAGCAGCTTCCCGTCGAGCAGAACCGTCACCTCACTGGTGAGGCCGCGCGGGGTGATCTTGTGGATGCGGATGTCGGAGGACTCCGACTCGCCGTACGTGACGACCTTGAGGGACGTCGTGTCGCGGATGCGGCGGGTGAGCTCGACGGCGCCCGCCTGGTCGGCTGCGATGACGAGGGTGCCGCCGGGGACGATCTTCGAGGTGAAGGTCTCGAAGGAGTCGTAGATCTCGTCCATCGACGCGTAGTTGGCGTGGTGGTCGAGCTCGACGTTGAGGATGATCGCGACTTCCGGCGTGTACTTGTGGAAGCTTCGGTCCGACTCGTCGGCCTCGGCGACGAAGATGTCGCCCTCGCCGTGCAGCGCGTTCGAGCCCGGGGCGTCGAGGTCGCCGCCGATCGCGTACGACGGATTCAGGCCGAGGGAGGACAGGGACACCGCGAGCATCGACGTCGTGGTGGTCTTGCCGTGGGTACCGGCCACCGCGATGGGGCGCAGGCCGTCCATGAGGGCGGCGAGGGCGTCGGAGCGGTGCACGACCGGGATGCCGAGCTCCTTGGCGCGGGCCAGCTCCGGATTGTCCTCGCGGATCGCGGAGGAGACCACGATCGCGGTCGCGTCCGGCGCGACGTGCGCGGCGTCGTGCCCGATGTGGACCGTGGCGCCGAGCGCGCGCAGGGCCTCCGCGGTCGCGGACTCGCGCGCGTCGCTGCCGGCGACGCGGGCACCGCGCTGGGTGAGGATCTTGGCGATGCCCGACATTCCGGCGCCGCCGATGCCGATGAAGTGCGGTCGGTCCATGGCGGTAGGAAGGCCCGGTGCCATAGGTGTGTCTCCCCTGAGTCCTCTGAGGTGCCGGTGAGGTACCGGCCGTGCCGGGCCCGCGGTCACAAAGCCCCCGGGCCGCTCCCAGCCTATTGCCTCACCGCTCCGGCTCCCGCACCACGGCCCGCCTCGCCCCACGGCGGGTCGCCCCACCCCCGCGGACGCGGCAAGGCGCGGGCTCGGCAGACGGGCCACGATCCCACCCGGCGAGCGGGCGCCGGCCCGACGGGTGGTCCCCCGGGCCGCCCGCTCTCCAGGCGCTCGCCCCCTCCGCCGGGCGAGAGCGCGGGCGCTGGCGGGCCGCTCTCCGGCCCGGAGCGGCAGAGATCCGCGACCCCGCCGGCAGGCGCTACGCCTTGCTGTGGGAGAAGAGCTTGAGGACCGGGACGCCGACCTTGTGGCGGGCTCGGGAGGCCCAGTCGCGGTGGAAGAACTCCTCGACGTAGTGCGGGTCGGTGAGGACGATGACCTCGTCCGCGTCGACCTCGTCCACCCGGGTCTTCAGCGCGTCCAGCGGGTGGTCCTCGACGAGGCGCCCCTCGGCTGCGCAGCCGGCCTGGTGCAGGGCCGTGAGCGAGACCGCGAGGGCCTGCTCGGCGGGGCCCCGGGCGTCGTCGCCCTCGGGGACGTCGCGTTCCTTGGCCGCCTCGTCCAGCTCCCCCATCGCGACGTCGTCGATGGCCCGCAGCAGGCGGTCCGCCTGGTCGCCGCGGGGCTGGAGCAGCACGTGGAAGGAGACCTCTTCGTCGCCGTGCAAGGTCGTGACGAACTCCACGTCGGCGGACGTCAGGGCCTTCTCGATCATCAATACGCTCGTGAACACGACGGGCGCCCTTCTTCTCCTACCGTGGCCCGCCCGGGAGCGGGTCACTGGGGACCTGCGGAAACCATCCTGCCCCGTGGCCGCACGGGGTCTGCGAGTTTTAGTGTGCCCAGCGGAAGCGAAACGGAACGACTCATTCCGCCGAGTGTCGGCGACACCGGTACCGGGAGAAGAGGAAACCGTCCTCCTCCAGAAGAGATGCCAGGTCGAAACGTTCCGGCACGACAAGAGCGGAACCTCCCGCGATGCGCTGCGCGTCGCCCGCCGTGAGCATCGGCGAGAGCGTCAGACAGAGCTCGTCGAGCACCTGCGCGGCGATGAACTGACCCAGCATCCGCGGCCCGCCCTCCGTGAGCAGCCGCCGGTGCCCGCGCCCGGCCAGCGCCCTGACCGCGCGGTGCGGATCCACCGCCCGGCCCTCGCCCGCGATGAGCACCTCCGCACCCGCCTCGCGCGCCGCCTCCACCCGGTCCGGCGGAGCCCCCGCACCGGTGATCAGGTACGTGGGGACCAGCGGCGCGGTGAAGAGCGGCAGGGTGAAGTCCAGGTCCAGGGAGCCGCTGATCACGGCGATGGACGGGGCCGGACCCTGCCCCGCCGCCTCCCGGCGCGCGGTGAAGGCCTCCCGGGCGCGGGCCGGCCGGTACCCCTCCAGGCGGACCGTCTCGGCCCCGACGACGACCACGTCGGCGAGTCCACGCAGGGTGCCGAAGATCCGCATGTCCGTCGGGCAGGAGATGGGCTGGGAGCGGCCGTCGTGCTGGGCCGCGCCGTCCAGGGTGGAGACCATGTTGGCGCGCAGCCACACGTCCCCCTCGGCCAGGTCGGGGTAGGCGTAGGCGTCGGCGAGCGCGTCGAGGCCCCACTCACCGTCCGCGGGGCCGTCCCGCCCCTCCCGGCCCTGGTGATCTGCTGTTTCGTACGTCACAGGGAACAGGCGTCGCATGGGTGCAGTCTGGCACGGCGCCTAGACTGAGGAGCTGTGTCGTCCTCCACCGAAGCCGCAGACATCCGCCATGCGGGTACCGCCCCCCTGACCGACGCGGGCCCGCTGTCCCTGTGCGAACGCGAACCGCACGTCCCGGCGGAGCGCCTGGTCGCCGAGATGGTGCCGCCGCCGCGCTTCAGCTCGGCCCGCTTCGAGACGTACATCCCGGATCCGAACCAGCCGAGCCAGACGCAGGCCGTCCAGATCCTCGGCTCCTTCGCCGCCGGGCTCGGCGGGCCCGCCGCCGGCACCGGCAAGAAGCGCGGCCTGTTCGGCTTCGGCCGCAAGCCGGCCGTCGCGCCGAGCGCCCCGCGCGGCGTCTACCTCGACGGCGGCTACGGCGTCGGCAAGACCCACCTGCTCGCCTCCCTGTGGCACGCCACCCCGGCGCCCGCCGAGCAGAAGGCGTTCGGCACCTTCGTCGAGCTGACGAACCTGGTGGGCGCGCTGGGCTTCCAGCAGACCGTGAAGACGCTGAGCGGCCACCGGCTGCTGTGCATCGACGAGTTCGAGCTGGACGACCCGGGCGACACCGTGCTGGTCTCCACCCTGCTCGGCAAGCTGGTCGACGCGGGCGTCGCGCTCGCCGCCACGTCGAACACGCTGCCGGGCAAGCTCGGCGAGGGCCGGTTCGCCGCCGCCGACTTCCTGCGCGAGATCCAGGGCCTGTCCGCGCACTTCCGCCCGCTGCGCATCGACGGCGAGGACTACCGCCACCGGGGCCTGCCCGAGGCCCCGCCCCCGTACTCCGAGGAGCAGGTCACCAAGGCCGCGTACGCGACCGAGGGCGCCTCGCTCGACGACTTCCCGCACCTGCTCGAGCACCTCGCGCGCGTGCACCCCAGCCGCTACGGCGCCCTGACGGACCATCTGAAGGCGGTCTGCCTGACCGAGGTCAGCGCGATCCCGGACCAGTCGACGGCGCTGCGGCTCGTGGTCCTCGCCGACCGCCTGTACGACCGCGAGATCCCGGTCCTGGCCTCCGGCGAGCCCTTCGACAAGCTGTTCAGCGAGGAGATGCTGAACGGGGGCTATCGCAAGAAGTACTTCCGCGCGATATCCCGTCTGACGGCCCTGGCCCGCGATGCCAAGGGGCTCGTGCAGAGCTGAGCCGGACGTGGGGGGGCCGGGGGGGGGGCGCGCGGGGGGCCCGCGGCCGGGGGGGGCCGGGTGCGGCCCCGGGCCCGCCCCCCCCCCCGCGCCCGGCGCCCCGCGGCCGCAGATCGCGGGGCTCCCCGGTGTCGGCGGGGTCCTCGGGGGCGGCGGGGTCGTCGAG
>NZ_JBHYTK010000002.1:94385-109939 GCF_042749255.1 Streptomyces sp. NPDC059524
CAGACACTCCCCACTCTCCCCCGCTCGCCCCCCCGCGCCCAGCCCCCCGCGGGGGTCCGTTCCCCCGCCGGCGGGCGGGCCCCCCCGGGGCGGCCCCCCCGCCGCGTGCTACGCGCGTGGTTCCCGTGGCGAAAGTCGCGTGATAGACACAGCCGGGTCACAGTTCCTGTCCGCCAGCAGGAGGTTGCACCCATGTCACGCACGTCAGATGCACGGCAGTCCGCAACACGACGTCAGATGCTCGCCCGGACCGGCGCGTCGGTCGCGGGCATCGCCTTCGCCGGGAGTCTCGGGGAGCTGTTCGCCGGTTCGGCGGCGGCGCAGGGCCGCAGCGGCTACGGCGACCTGGTGCCCGACCCGGCCGGGCTGCTCGACCTGCCGAAAGGATTCCGCTACAAAGTCCTCTCGCGCGAGGGCGATCCACTGCGCTCCGGCGAGGGCAAGGTGCCGAGCAACCACGACGGGATGACCGCCCTCGAGGGCAGAGGCGGCCGGGTCCACCTGGTGCGCAACCACGAGAACCGGGTCACCGCGAAGATCGGCGTCCCGACCGTCGAGGGCCTCACCTACGATCCGATGGGCAAGGGCGGCTGTACGGCCCTCACCCTCGACCGCGACAACAACGTGCTGTCGGAGCGGGTCGGCATCGCCGGCACCGCGGTCAACTGCGCGGGCGGGCCCACCCCTTGGGGAACGTGGCTGACCTGCGAGGAGACCGAGGACAAGGCGGGGACGAACGGGTACACGAAGGACCACGGCTTCATCTTCGAGGTCGACCCGGCCGACCCGCACCGCTCGGGCGCGGTGCCGCTGACCGCGATGGGCCGCTACCAGCACGAGGCGATCGCCATCGATCCCCGGCGCGGGATCGTGTACGAGACCGAGGACGCGTTCCAGGCGCCGTTCGGGCTCTTCTACCGCTTCCTGCCGAACCGGCCCGAGGGCGGTCTCGGTTCGCTGCGCGCGGGCGGCAGGCTCCAGGCGATGCGGGTGCCGGGGGTGCCGGACCTGTCCGCGGTGCAGGAGACCGGCGCGAGCTTCGGCGGGATCGAGTGGGTCGACGTGCCCGACCCGCTGGCCGCGCAGACCCCGATCCGCAACCAGGACTTCGGCCCGAAGGGCATCACCCACGCCCAGAAGCTGGAGGGCTGCTACTGGGGCGGGTCCTGCGTCTACTTCGTGTCCTCGTACGCGCGCAGCCGCGAGGGCTCGGCCGGTGACCACTTCGGCCAGATCTGGCGCTACGACCCGGCCGCCCGCCGCCTCACCCTGGTGATCGTCTTCGGGCCCGGCACCGACCTCCAGCTCCCCGGCGAGGAGCCGGACAACATCTGTCTCGCCCCCAGCGGCGGCCTGATGGTGTGCGAGGACGGCGCGGGCGCGCAGCACGTGTTCGGCGTGACGCGCAAGGGCGAGGTCTACGCGATGGCGCGCGGCCGGCAGAACATCGGGACGCCGGACGAGCCGGAGTGGGGCGAGTTCGCGGGCGTCACCTTCTCGCCCGACGGCGACACGATGTACGTCAACTGCTACACGCCCGGGACGACGTTCGCGGTGACCGGACCCTGGCACCGTTAGGGTCGGTCCGCCCGCGGGTTCTCCGGGGCGACCGGGAACCCGCGGGCGGAGGCCTGACATGACCAGCAAGTTCACGGAACTGGCGATCGACTGCGCCGACCCGGAGGGGCTCGCCGGGTTCTGGTGCCTCGTGCTCGGCTACGTGGTGCAGGGGCGGGAGGAGGGCCTGGTCACCATCGGCTCGCCCGAGGTGCCCGAGGGCAAGGAGCGGCCGGGGCCGGTGCCGCCGACGCTCACCTTCGCGCGTGTGCCCGAGGGCAAGAGCGTGAAGAACCGGCTGCACATCGACGTCAACCCGACCGACACGGACCAGGCCGGCGAGGTGGCCCGGCTCCTCGCCCTCGGCGCCCGGCACGCGGACGTCGGCCAGGGCGACGACGTCGGCTGGGTGACCCTGCACGACCCGGAGGGCAACGAGTTCTGCGTGCTGGCCACCCGCTGTCCCTGAGCGGCGCGGGTGGCGCGCCGGGCCGCCGCGGAGCAGGATCGGGAGCACCTGCTCCGGTCCGAAAGGGGTGCGCGGTGGCGAAGAACGGCGGCAAGAAGGGCGCGGGGAGCGCCGGGAAGCAGCCGGGGCCCGTCCCCCTGCGCGAGCTGCTGCGGGTGCCGCAGGGCGAGCGCGTCGACCTGTCGTCCTACGACGCGGCGGGCACGCCCGGCGGCCCGTCCGGCAAGGCCGAGGGCGTCGCGGCGAGCGAGCGCGCGGGCGAGCGGCTCGCGGAGCTCCAGGAGCGGCTGTGGGCGGCCGGTTCGGCGGGCGGCGACCGGCGCCGGGTGCTGCTGATCCTCCAGGGCATGGACACCAGCGGGAAGGGCGGCACGGTCAAGCACGTGATCGGCCACTTCAACCCGTCCGGCTGCCGCATCAAGGCCTTCAAGGCGCCGACGGCGGACGAGCTCAAGCACCCGTTCCTGTGGCGCATCGCGCAGGCGCTGCCCGAGCCGGGCGAGATCGGCATCTTCGACCGCTCCCAGTACGAGGACGTCCTGATCGCCCGCGTCCGGGACCTCGCCCCGCGCGACCGGCTGGCCCGCCGCTACGACGAGATCAACCGCTTCGAGCGGTCCCTCGCCGAGGACGGCGTCACGCTCGTGAAGTGCTTCCTGCACATCTCCTACGCCCAGCAGAAGCGCCGCCTCCTGGAGCGGCTCGACAACCCGGACAAGTACTGGAAGTTCAATCCGGGCGACATCGAGGACCGGGCGCTGTGGCCCGCCTACCAGGAGGCGTACGAACTCGCCCTGGAGCGCTGCTCCACGCGGGCGGCCCCCTGGTACGTGGTCCCCGCCGACCGGAAGTGGTACCGGAACTGGGCGATCAGCCGTCTCCTCCTGGAGCATCTGGAGGAGCTCGATCCGCAGTACCCGAAGGCGGACTTCGACGTGGCGGAGTGCCGGGAACGGCTGCTGGCGATGCCGTGACGTGAACTCGCCGTACGACGACCGCACTTGAGGCGGCGCCCCACATGCCGCGCCGCCCGCGTGGGCAGGGTGGCCCTATGACTTCACCCTCCGCACATCCATGGGAATTCACCGACGACCGCGGACACCGGGCCTCGGCCCCCGGCGTTCCGGCGCGGATCGTCGCGTACCTCCAGGCCGGGGCCGGCCTGCACGATCTCGGACTGACGCCCGTCGGCGTCTTCGGCTCGTTCCACGACGGGGAGCGGGCGGACCGGGCGAAGGCCGGCGGTCTGCCGCTCGGGGACGTGGCGTATCTGGGGGCGGGCGCCGGGCTCGGCCTCGACGACGTGCTCGGGGTGCACCCGGATCTGGTGGTGGCGCTGACCTACGGGGGCGGGCAGGTCTACGGGATCGATCCGGACACGGCGAAGCACCTGGAGGAGCAGGTTCCGGTCGTGGTGTTCGACGTGGGCCAGGGGCGGAGTCTGGCGGACGTGCGGGAACGGTTCGCGGAGCTCGGAGCCTCGCTCGGGGCGGGTGAGGCGCCGGCCGCCGGGGAGGGGCTGGCGTGGGCCGAGCGGGAACTGACGGAGGCCGCGGGCGCGGCGGGCGGGGCGCGGGTGCTCGCCCTGTCGCCGGGCGGGCCGGACAGCGTGCATCTGGCACGGCCCGCGAAATGGCCGGACCTGAGCGCGCTCACGGCCCTGGGCGTGGCGACGGTCGAGCCGCCCGAGGGCCCGGGGGCCAACTGGCACACGGGCGACTGGCCGGACGCCGCCGCGCTCACCCCGGACATCGTCCTGCTGGACACCCGGGCGAACGCGGCGCCGCGGGAGGCCTACGGCGCGTCCCCGGCGTGGACGGCACTGGCCGAGCGGGCCGCGGTCCTGCCGTGGAACCCGGAGCTCCCGCCGAGCGCGACGGCCCACGCGGCGCTCCACCGGAGCGTGGCACAGGCGCTGCGGGGCCGGTCCTGAGCCCAGGGCCCTTCGCTCGCCGGTGAACCTTCCGCCGGTCGGAGCAATGCCGTCCGGGGCACGGGGCGAGCAGCCCAGTCGTACACGATTTGTCACATTTGTAGGCTTATCGTCGCGGCGTGATCAACTCCGTACGCCGCACCGTGTCGACCTGCGTCCTCGCCGCCCTCGCCCTCGGTGGCGCCGCCTGCTCGGGCGGCGGCACCGGGCCCGCGCACCCCGCCCGGGCCGACCGGCCCGCCCAGAGCCCCTCGGCCGCCCCCTCCCCCGCGGGCGCCCCCACACTCGCCCCCGGGCCCGGGGGTCTCACCCGCGTCTTCAAGAACGCGGCCCGGTCGAAGGAGCGCGTCGTGGCGCTGACCTTCGACGCCGACATGACCGCCGACCAGGGCTCCCGCGCCGCGGCCGGCGAGCACTTCGACCACCCTCAGCTCATCTCCACGCTCCGGAGACTGAAGGTGCCGGCCACCGTCTTCATGACGGGGCGCTGGGCCGACCAGTACCCGGCCGAGGCACGCGACATCGGCGCCGACCCGCTCTTCGAGGTCGCCAACCACTCGTACAGCCACTACGCCTTCACGGACGACTGCTACGGCCTGCCCACCGTGCCGCCCGCGCGGATGCGCACGGACGTCGAGCGGGCCTTCACCGCGTTCCGCAAGGCCGGAGTCGAGCATGTCGTGCCGTACTTCCGCTTTCCCGGCGGCTGTTACGACAAGCAGGCGCTGCGGGCGCTCGCCCCGGCCGGGGTCACGGCCGTGCAGTGGGACGTGGTGAGCGGCGACGCGTTCGCCACCGACGCGGACGCGGTGTCGCGGCAGGTGCTCGACGGGGTGCGGCCGGGTTCCGTCGTCGTCCTGCACTGCACGCGCAGCGCGGCCCCGACGACGGAGCGCGTGGTGCGCACGGTCGTGCCCGAACTGCGCGCGAAGGGCTACCGGTTCGTACGGGTCTCCCAGCTGATCGGGGCCACCCGCAAGGGGTGAGCGCGTCGCCCCGCGGTCAACGGCGGGACGCCAGCGCGCAGGCCGCCGCCGCGCAGGCCCCCGCGAGCACGACCGCGCCCAGGAAAGGCAGCGCGGGCAGCGGGATCTCGCCCCGCTGGGAGCCGGTGATCAGCGCCGTCACCGCGGAGCGGGCCGGGGAGCCGGGCGCCACGAGGGTGAGCAGGGTGCCGAGCAGCAGTGCGGCCACGCCCGCGCCGGTGCCCCGGATCACCGGCCACGTGGTCAGGGCGCCCACGGCGGTACCGGCGAGGGCGCAGGTCCAGGCGGCGAGGAGTCCGGCGCCGGCCGCCGGCAGGACGGCGATCCGTACCCGGTGGCCGGTGCTCACACCGTCCGCGAGCAGCGCCACGAAGAGAGTGGCGAGGGCGCCGAGCAGGGCGGTCGCGAGCAGCGCGGTGAGCAGGCTCGCGAAGTGCGCCCGCCACGGTCCGGTCGCCGCGGCCGTGCAACCGCGCGCGGCGGACGGCTCATTGGAGACACAGATCCGCGCCAGCCAGGCCCCGGCGGGCAGCAGGCCCGCCGCCGCGTAACCGAGCGAGTCCAGAACCGGCTGCCCGCCCAGGAGCCCGACCGCGAGCACCGCCGCGTACAGCACGACGGGCGCGAGCCAGCGCTGCGAGCGCAGCAGGAGCCCGGACTGGTAGGCGAGCAGGGCCGTGGTCATCGGGACTCCGGGAGGGTGGACGGAACGGACCGGACGGCGACGACGTGCCACGGCGGCCGCGCCCCCAGCAGCGCGCGCAGCACGGCGTCGGAGTGCGTGGGGGACGTGGTGACCCGCACGGTACGGGCGTCGAGGCGGGTCAGGGTGCACGGCTGCGGCAGACCGGCCGGATCCTCCGCCGACCCGGTCGCTTCCACCACCACACATGCCCCCGCGGCGGCACCGGACTCGCCCCGCGGGCGGCGCGGATCGTGCTCGAGGCCCGCCCTCGAAGCGTCCGGCACTGGCGCGACCCGCCCCGCGGCCACCCCGCACACCGCGCCCGCCGGATGCCGCTGATCGCCGTCCACACGGACGGGGGCGCCACCGACCGCCGCGCCCCCGTCCGACGGGTCACGACCAACGAGATCATGGGCCACCGGCTCCCGATCCCCCACCGGCGACACCCGGCCCCCGGCCACCTCGTACACCGCGTCCGCCGCGCCCTCCAGGCGGCGTGGGTCGTGGTCGACGTAGACGACCGTGCCGCCTGCCGCCGTGCGTTCGGCCACGGCTCGGTCCAGTTCGTCACGGGCGGCGGGGTCCAGGCCCGTCCAGGCCTCGTCCAGGATCAGCAACTCCGGTGCGGCGAGAAGTGCCTGGGCGACGGCCACCTTCTGGCTGCTGCCCTTGGAGAGTTCGGCGAGCGGGGTGTCCGCGTACGCGGCGGCGCCGAAGCGTTCCAACTGCTCGCGCGCCCGCCGGGTCGCCTCGGGGCGGGCGAGGCCGTGGATGCGGCCGAGGTGGGTGAGGTAGCCGAGCGCGGTGAACGGCAGGGCGGCGGGGAAGCGTTCGGGGACGTAGGCGGTGCGGGGGCGGCCGAGGACGCGGCCGGCGCCGGGGGCGTCGATCCCGGCCATGACGCGCAACAGGGTCGACTTCCCCGAGCCGTTGGCGCCGCGCACCCGGACGAGGGCGCCGGCCGGCACGTCGAGGTCGACGTCGCGCAGGACCCAGGGTCCGCGGAGCCCGTAGCGGCGTCCGACGCGGCGGAGGGCGAGCGGGCCCGTGGGCGGTGCGGTCGGGGTCGGCATGGCGACCATGGTGGCGCATCGCGGCAGCGGGTGGGACGGCTGCTGGCAGACTGGTGGGTGTGACCAGCGACGACGACCTGAGCAAGGACCCGGGCCGGGACGGCCTGCCGCCCGCCGACAGCCCGTTCCGCACCGAGCCCACCCCGCGTGACGAGGCCCCGCAGTTCGTGCTGCCGCTCGTGGCGCGGATCGAGCGGGCCGAGCCGCCCGCGCGGACGGCCGCCCTGGAGACCGCCGCGCGCGCCGTCCTCGTCCTGCTGTCCGACGACCGCGCGCTCGGCGACGGGGAGTGGGCGCAGGCCGTGCGGGACTGGCAGGACGCGCGGATCCGCAAGGTGGTGCGGCGGGCCCGGGGTGCCGAGTGGCGGCGTGCCGAGGCGCTCGACGGCATCACGGTCACGGGTGACGGAGCGCAGGTGCGGGTGTTCCCGCCGGTGCCGCTCGACGGCTGGCCCAAGGACCTGGCCCGCCTCCAGGTGTCCGGCACTGACCTCGACGACCCGGAGCCGCCGCCCGCCCCGGACCCCTCGGCGCCGGTCCTCTGGCTCAACCCCGACCTCGGGATGACGGCGGGCAAGGCGATGGCGCAGGCCGGGCACGGCGCGCAGCTGGCCTGGTGGGCGCTGTCCGAGCCGCAGCGCAAGGAGTGGCGCGAGGCGGGCTTCCCGCTGGCGGTCCGTACCGCCGACCCGGCGCGCTGGGAGCCGCTGACCCGGGCCGGTCTGCCGGTGGTGCGGGACGCGGGCTTCACGGAGATCGCGCCGGGTTCCTGCACGGTGGTGTCGGAGGGCGGCACCCGGTACGCGCCGCTGGGCCGCGTGACGGGGTAGTACGGCTGAGGCAGGCCCTCGGGCCGAACCTCAAATGTTGCTCTGAACGTCCTCGCTCGTGGATTCGGGCGCGCGCGGCGGGGCCATGACACCTGCACGCGGCAGCACGACCACGCGGCAGAGGGGGACGGACATGGAGCGCCTGACAAGGCTGGGCACGGGGATCGGCTGGCGGCCGGAGATCGCGGAGATCGTCGAGGCGATGCCCGGCATCGACTGGGTCGAGGCGGTCGCCGAGAACGTGTGCCCGGGTCATCTGCCCGAGTCGCTGGTGCGGCTGCGCGAGCGCGGCGTCACCGTCGTGCCGCACGGCGTCTCCCTCGGCCTCGGCGGCGCGGACCGGCCCGACGAGGGGCGGCTCGCGGATCTGGCGTCCCGCGCGCAGGCGCTGGGCGCGCCGCTGGTCACCGAGCACATCGCGTTCGTACGGGCCGGTGGCGAGCGCACGGCGTCGCCGCTCCTGGAGGCCGGGCACCTGCTGCCGGTGCCGCGTACCCGGGACGCGCTCGACGTGCTGTGCGCGAACGTGCGGATCGCGCAGGACGCGCTGCCGGTGCCGCTCGCGGTGGAGAACATCGCGGCGCTGTTCTCCTGGCCGGGCGAGGAGATGACGGAGGGCCAGTTCCTGTACGAGCTGGTCGAGCGCACCGGGGTCCGGCTGCTGATCGATGTCGCGAACCTGCACACCAACCACGTGAACCGGGGCGAGGACCCGGCGAAGGCGCTGGCCGAGCTACCGGTCGAGGCGATCGCGTACGTCCACGTGGCGGGCGGCTTCGAGCGCGACGGCGTCTGGCACGACAGCCACGCCCACCCGGTTCCGCAGCCGGTCCTGGACATCCTGGCCGACCTGGCCTCCCGGGTGACCCCGCCCGGCGTCCTCCTGGAGCGCGACGAGAACTTCCCGGACGACCCGGCGGAACTGGGCCGCGAGGTCGAGCGGATCCGCGAGGTGGTGGCAGCGGCCCCGGCCGCCCCGTCGGAGAGGACCGGCGCGCGCTCCCGGCCCGACGCCCCCGAACCCGTCGCCGAGTCCACCCGCGGCCGGGTCGCCCTCGCCCAGGCCGCGCTGCTGTCCGCGCTGGTGGCCGGGACGCCCGCGCCGGAGGGGTTCGACCGGGTGCGGCTCGGGGTGCAGGCGCGGGCGCTGGCGGGGAAGCGGGCCGATGTCGTCGCCAAGGTGGCGCCCGAGCTGCCGGAGATCCTGGGCGGGGCCGCGTACCGTGCGGCGTTCCTGGGGTACGCGCAGCGGCGGCCCATGACGGGCGGCTACCGGCGGGACGCGCTGGACTTCGCCGAGGACCTGCTGCTCGGGCAGCGGGTCACGGAGCCGGTGGCCCGGCGCCGGCTGACCGACTGGTGGCTGGAGCGGTCGGGCCCGGCCCCGCTCTCGGGACGCCCGGTGGCGCGGGCACTGCGGGCCGCGCGGTTCACGCTGCGCCGGGGGTGAGCCGGTGCACCGGTGGGCGGACTGACCGGTCTCGTGGCCGGGTACGAGGGCATGGGGGCTGGTCGCGCCCCGCGGCGCAGCCGCTCATGGACACAGCCCCGCGCCCCTGAAATGCAGACCCTTCGGGCCGCATTTCCCCGATGTCGGCAGCGCCTCCTCAGGGGCGCAGGGCTGTATCGCTGTGCGGCTCCGCCGCGTGGGCGCGATCAGCCACGACGCACCTGCACCCGCCCGCGGCGCGCACGCCGCTGCACCGTGGGCGGTCCGCCCCGCCCCGCGCGGAATTCTCGTCCGCATATTGAACGGGCCATAGCGGTTACCCGGAGTCCTGCCGTAGAAACTCCCCATGTTCTGGGTCCTGTTCCTTGTACTGGCCGGCGGCCTGGCCCTGGTCACGTGCGGGCGGCTGTGCCTCGCCGCCGTGCGGGCGGCCGACGCCGAGCGCGCCGCGGGCGACGGCGAGGGCCCGCACGAGCGGGTGCTGTCCCTGTACGAGACGGCGTTCCTCTCGGGCGGCCCGCGCCGCGTCGCGGACGTGGCGCTCGTGTCGATGGCCCGCAGCCGCCGGCTGCTGCTCGCGCACACCGGCTGGGCGACGGTCGTCGACCCGGTCGGCGGCGACGACATGGAGCGCTCGGTGATCGGCGCGATCGGCCCGCAGGGCCAGTCGCGGATAGCTCCGGTGCGCTCGGCCACGGCGTCGGGCGACGCCGTCCGCACGCTCACCGAGCGTCTCGTGGCGGCCGGCCTCGCCACCCCGGACACGACCCGCACCACGGTCGCCTCCGGCGTGGCCCAGGTGAAGGCGGCGGCCGCGGCGATCGTGGTCCTGGCGGCGGTCGCGACGCTGATGCCGGGTCAGGAGCCGCCCAGGAACATGCCGGTGGCGCTGTGGTTCCTGCTGCCGCTGCTGCTCACCCTGTGCTGTCTGTTCGTCGCCCGGTTCGAGATCCACCCGTACACGCACTGGGCCTCCCCCACCGGTCAGCGCCTGCTCTCCGCGCTGCCCGACGGCACGGGCAGCCTGCTCGCGGTGGCGCTGCGCGGGGTGCCCGCGGTGGACGACCCGGCGCTGCGGTCCGCGTTCGCCCACCCGGCACGCGACCCGCTCGACCCCGAGGACCGGCTCTGAGGCGTACGGGCGCGGCGGCGCATCGGGGTCATTGATCCGACACCGGCGACCCGGTGCTTTACTTCGCCAACTGCCGCCCCAAGGATCCCTTTTGTTCACGACGAAAGGGATGAGACCGAGCGATGAGAGCAGCAGCGTCCGCCTCCGCCCGCTACGCCGCCGCGGGATCGCTGGTCCTGGCCGCGTTCGCGGCCGGCCCCGCCCCCGCCGCGGGTGCCCTGCCCGCGGGCCCCGACGACGCCCGCGCGCGGGGCACCGCGCTCGCCGCCGAGCGGGCCGCGGCCGCCGGCATCCGGTTCGGCGCCTGCCCCGCCGAGGAGAGCCTGCCGGAGGCGCTGACCTGCGGCACCGTCACCGTCCCGCTCGACTACGCCGACCCCGACGGCAAGAAGATCAAGCTGACCGTCAGCCGTGTGAAGGCGACGGGCAAGACCGGCGGGAAGAAGGTGGCCCGGCAGGGCTCGTTCGTCTTCAACCCGGGCGGCCCCGGCGGCAACGGCATGTACTTCCCGCTCGCCGGGATGATGCCGGAGTGGAAGCGCATCGGCGCCGCGTACGACCTCGTCGGATACGCGCCGCGCGGCGTGGGCCGCTCCGCGCCGCTGTCCTGCCGGGACCCGAAGCAGCTCGGCAAGGGCCCCACGCTCGCGCCGACCCACCCCTCGGAGTCGTACAAGAAGGAGCGGATCGCCCGCGCGAAGTCGTACGCGCGGGGCTGCGCCGAGCGCAATCCGGACCTGGAGCACTTCACGACGCTGAACAACGCCCGGGACCTCGACGTCCTGCGGGCCGCGCTCGGCGAGCAGCGGCTCACGTACATGGGCGCCTCGTACGGGACCTACATCGGGGCCGTGTACGCGACGCTGTTCCCCTCGCACGTGCGCCGGATGGTGTTCGACTCGGCGGTCGACCCGTCGCCCGGGCGGGTCTGGTACCGGAACAACATGGCCCAGTCCGCCGCGTTCGAGCGCCGCTGGGCCGACTTCCGCACCTGGGTCGCCGAGCACGACGACACGTACGGCCTCGGCAGGACGGCGGAGGCCGTGCAGCGGACCTACGAGGAGGTCCGGGCGGAGCTCGCGCACACGCCGGCCGGGAAGAAGGTCGGACCGGGCGAGCTGCAGTCCGCGTTCCTCCAGGCCGGCTACTACGACGACTACTGGCCGATCCGGGCGCTGGCCCTGTCCGAGTACCGGGCGGGCAATCCGGAGCCGCTGATCGGCCAGGCCACGCCGGTGGCGTCGCCGATCGCCGCGAAGGAGAACGAGAACGCGGGCGCGGTCTACACGGCCGTCGAGTGCAACGACGCGCCGTGGCCGGAGGACTTCCGCGTCTGGGACCGGGACAACACGCGGCTGGCGCGCGTGGCCCCGTTCGAGACGTGGGACAACGTGTGGACGAACCTGCCCTGCGCGTACTGGAGCGGGCCGCGTCAGCAGCCGCTCGACGTGCGGACGCTGCCGGGCGCGCTGCCGCCGACACTGATCCTCGCCGCGGAGCGGGACGCGGCGACACCGTACGCGGGCGCGAAGGAGATGCACCGGCGCATCGCCGGTTCGGTGCTCGTGACCGAGCGGGACGCGGGCACGCACGGCGTGGGCGGCGGCCCCAACGCCTGCGTCAACGGGCATCTGGACGCGTACGTCCTAGACGGGCGGCTGCCCGAGCGGCGGTCGGCGTCCTGCGCGGCGCACGCGGCGCCCACACCGCTGGGCTCGGGCGGACCGCCGGAGAAGGCGCTGCGGGCCCGGTGACCCGCGCGTGAGAACGGCTGAGGGGCGGGGCCAGGCGGCCCCGCCCCTCACTCATGGATCACTCGTGCCTCAGGCGAGACCGGCGACCAGGTCGGCGACGCTCTTGCGGCGGCCCGTGTAGAACGGGACCTCCTCGCGCACGTGCCGGCGGGCCTCGGAGCCGCGCAGGTGACGCATCAGGTCGACGATGCGGTCCAGCTCGTCGGCCTCGAAGGCGAGGATCCACTCGTAGTCGCCGAGCGAGAACGAGGCGACCGTGTTGGCGCGCACGTCCGGGTAGCCGCGGGCCATCTTGCCGTGGTCGGCGAGCATCTTGCGGCGCTCGTCGTCGGGCAGCAGGTACCACTCGTAGGAGCGCACGAACGGGTAGACGCTCACGTAGTTGCGGGGCGTCTCGTCGGCGAGGAACGCCGGGATGTGCGAGCGGTTGAACTCGGCGGGGCGGTGCAGCGCCATGTTCGACCACACCGGCTCCAGGGCCCGGCCCAGCTTGGTGCGGCGGAAGAGGTTGTACGCCTCCTGCAGCTGGTCGGCGGTCTCGGCGTGCCACCAGATCATGAGGTCGGCGTCGGCGCGCAGGCCGGACACGTCGTAGGTGCCGCGGATCGTGACGTCCTTCGCGGCGAGCTGGTCGAACAGCTCCTGGACCTCGTCCGCGTAACCCGCGCGGTCCTCCGGCAGGACGTCCTTCAGCTTGAAGACGGACCAGAGGGTGTAGCGGATGACCTCGTTGAGGTCCTTGGCGAGCTTGCCCTTGTTCGGGATCCGGGCAGCCTCGGGGGTGGTCGTGGTGTCGTCGCTCATGCCCTTATTCTCCCGCTCCGCCGTGCAGGCTCTGCACCGGGTTCGCCTCCAGGGCCACGCGGCCGCTCGCGTCGCCGCGCAGCTCGTCCACGGCGGCGTACGCGCTCGCGATGCAGGCGGGCACGCCGACGCCGTCGTACGCGGCGCCGCACACGGCGAGGCCGGGCAGCTGTCCGACGAAACCGCGGATCCGGGCGACCCGGTCCGTGTGCCCGACCGGGTACTGGGGCAGGCCGTCCTGCCAGCGCGTCACGTGCGAGGCGACGGGCGAGGCGTCCAGGCCGGTGGCCTCGCGCAGGTCGTGGCGGGCCACGCCGACGAGGTCGGCGTCGTCGCGGCCGAGGTCCTTCTCGTCGCCGTAGCGGCCGACGGAGGTGCGGACGATGTGCAGGTCCGGGTTCTCGCCCGCGATCCAGCCCCACTTCTGGGAGGCGAACGTGGCGGCCTTGATGGTGTGGCCGTCGACGGGCGGCACGAGGAAGCCGCTGCCCTCGGGGAGTTCGGCCGTCTTCTTGGCGTAGGCCAGGGTGATCAGGGCCATGGAGGCGTACTCGATGCCGCGGAGTTCCTGGGAGGCCATGGGGGCGGCCGTCCGCAGGAGGCCCGCGGCCGGCGTCGCGGGCAGGGCGATGACGACCTGGTCGGCCTCGAAGGTGCGGCCGGATTCGGTGACCACGCGCCACTGGGGTGCGGGGTGCGTGGCCGAGCGGGCGGCCCCCTGCGCCCCCAGGGTGACCGCGCGCTCCCCGAACACGATCTCGGCGCCCCTCGCGCGGACCGACTCGGCGACGGCGGTCGGAAGGGTTCCGATGCCGCCCTCGATGCCCATGAAGACCGGGCCCGTCTGCTGGGTGCGGGCCGTCTTGGCCTGGAGGGCCCGCACCGCCGAGGTGAGGGAGCGGTGGTGGCGGGCCTCGGCGAAGAGCTGGGGGACGGCGCTGCGCAGGGAGATCTTGTAGGCGTCGCCCGCGTAGACGCCCCCGAGGAGCGGTTCGACGAGACGGTCGACGACCTCGCGGCCGAGGCGGGCGGCGACGTACTCGCCGACGGCGACGTCCTCGCCCATCTCGGTGGGCGGCAGGTCGGCGTCGAGCTCGATACGGCGCAGGCCCTCGTCGGAGAGGACGCCGGCGAGCGCCTCCGCGGTGCCGGGGACGCCCATGACGTGACCCTTGGGCATGGGGCGCAGCGCGCCGCGGGTCCACAGGGAGGCGGTGGCGGTGCCCGGTGGCTGGAGCCGGTCGCCGAGGCCGACCTCGCGGGCCAGGCCGACCGCCTCGGGGCGGCGGGCCAGGAGCGACTCGGCGCCGAGGTCGACGCGGGCGCCGGCGATCTCGCCCGCGCGGAGCTTTCCGCCGAGCCGGTCGGAGGCCTCCAGGACGGTGACCCGTACCGGTTCGTCGCCGTCGAGCAGCCGGTGGGCCGCCGCGAGTCCGGTGATGCCGCCGCCGATGACGAGGACGTCCTTCTGCCGCCCGGTCGCCGTGGATGTGTCCGCTTCCGGTGTCTCCGCTTCGCGCATGTCCCCACTCTCTCAGAAGGGCTCCGGCGCACCGACGTGTCCCTAACGTGACCGCTTCGGGACCGTGCGGCAACCACCCGAAGGGCGGCTCGCGCGTCGAAGGGGGCGTCCATGTCGGTTCCGTTCCACGGGTCCTGGGGGTACGTCCATGCGTGCTGGTGCTGCACGACGGCTGCGGCCGGTTCATGTTCTGGTGGTGCCGTTGCTCGGCGCCGTGCTGGCGGTCGCGGGCTGTTCCGGGGCCGGCGGTGACTCCGGCGGGTCGAGCAAGGCGGCCGCGGCCGACGCCAAGTCCGGGGGCGGGGCCGCGCGGGACGGAGCGGCGGCCCCGTCCGGCGAGAAGGCGGCGCGCAAGGCGCCGAAGCTCAGCGGGGTCCACATCATCCGCACCGCGCATCTGACGGTCCGGGTGAAGGACGTGCCGCAGGCCCTGGACCGGGCGCGGTCGCTGGCCGAGGACGCGGGCGGCATCGTCGGCAGCGAGACCACCGACCGCGACGGCCGCGGCCGTGAGCGCACGCTGGTCACGCTCCGGGTGCCGCAGGAGTCGTACGCGGACGTGCTGGAGCGGCTGTCGGGCAGCGGGAAGCTGCTGGAGCGGAACGTGACGGCGAAGGACGTCACCGACCAGGTCGTCGACGTGGACAGCCGGATCAGGTCGCAGCGGGCCAGTGTGGCGCGGGTGCGGGAGCTGATGGACCGGGCCACGAAGCTGAGCGACGTGGTCACGCTGGAAGGCGAGTTGAGCAACCGTCAGGCGGAGCTGGAGTCCCTGCTCGCGCAGCAGGCGTCGCTGAAGGACCGCACGACGCTGGCCACCATCACGCTGCGGCTCACCGAGTCGGCGCCCGCGGGGGCCGGTGACGAGGACGACGGGCCGGGCTTCCTGGACGCGCTGGCGGGCGGCTGGGACGCGTTCGTGTCGGTGCTGCGCTGGATCGTGCTCGTCCTCGCGGCGGTACTGCCGTTCGCGGCGGTCCTGGCGCTCGCCCTGTTCCTGTGGCTGCGCGTCCTGCGGCCCCGGCTGCCTCGCCGCCACCCCGTGCCGGTGGCACCGCGACCGGGTCCGCTGCCCGCGCACCCGGAGCGCGGGTCCGACGACGAACGGGAGTGACGGGACCCGGCGCGGTGCGCGCACGTAGCGTGGGCGCATGAGTGCTGGAGAACGTGTGCGTGAGCGGCTCGTGGTCATCGGCGGCGACGCGGCGGGGCCTGTGGGCGCCCGGGCCGGCCCGCGGCGGGGGGCGCCCCCCCCCAACCGCGACCCGACCCGGGCGCGGGGGCCCCCCCCCCCCGGGACCCGCGACGACGTGGCCACGACGGCCAGTGCGGCCGCCGCGGTCAGGGCTGTCCTCCCCT
>NZ_JBHYTK010000002.1:109949-114762 GCF_042749255.1 Streptomyces sp. NPDC059524
TTTTTTCTTTCACCACCGAGCCGTGGAGTGGGGGTCCGGGTGTTCGCGCGCGGGGGCGGGGGGGTATGCGCCGCCGCGCCCCAGGCCCGGCGGCTGCGCGGCCCCGACGAGCTGGAGATCGTGGCCTTCGAACGGGGGCACTTCTCGTCGTACTCGGCGTGCGGCATCCCGTACTGGGTGGGCGGCGACGTCGAGGACCGCGACCAGCTGGTCGCGCGCTCGCCCGAGGAGCACCGCGAGCGCGGCATCGACCTGCGGATGCGGACCGAGGTCGTCGAGATCGACGTGACCGGGCGGCGGGTGCGGGCGCGCGAGGTGGACGGCGCGGGCGAGTACTGGACCTCGTACGACAAGCTCGTGATCGCGACCGGGGCGCGCCCCGTGCGGCCGGAGTTGCCGGGGATCGACGCGGCGGGCGTGCACGGGGTGCAGACCCTGGACGACGGGCAGGCGCTGCTCGACTCGCTGCGCGCGGCGACGGGGCGGCGGGCGGTCGTCGTCGGCGCCGGGTACATCGGGGTGGAGATGGCCGAGGCGCTGATCCGCCGCGGTTACGAGGTGACGGTCGTGAACCGGGGCGCCGAACCCATGTCGACCCTGGACCCCGACATGGGGTGCCTGGTGCGCGAGGCGATGACCGGGCTCGGCATCACGATGGTCGACGACGCCGAGGTCACGAAGGTCCTCACGGGGGACGACGGGCACGTACGGGCGGTGGCCACGCGGGACGCCGAGTACCCGGCGGACGTGGTGGTGCTCGGCATCGGGGTGCGGCCCGAGACCTCCCTGGCCCGGGCCGCGGGGCTGCCGGTCGGCGCCTTCGGCGGGCTGCTCACGGACCTGTCGATGCGGGTGCGCGGGCACGAGGACATCTGGGCGGGCGGCGACTGCGTCGAGGTGCTCGACCTCGTGTCGGGGCGCGAGCGGCACATCGCGCTCGGCACGCACGCGAACAAGCACGGGCGGATCATCGGCACGAACGTGGGCGGCGGGTACGCGACGTTCCCCGGCGTCGTGGGCACGGCCGTCAGCAAGGTCTGCGACCTGGAGATCGCGCGGACCGGCCTGCGCGAGAAGGACGCGCGGCGCGCGGGCCTCCAGTACGTGACGGTGACCGTGGAGACGACGGGCCGGGCCCGGTACTACCCCGGGGCGGCGCCGATGACGGTGAAAATGCTGGCCGAACGGGACAGCGGGCGCCTGCTGGGGGTACAGATCGTCGGCCGCGAGGGAGCGGCGAAGCGGGTCGACATCGCGGCGGTGGCCCTGACCGCCGGCCTGACAGTGGAACAGGTGACGTCCCTCGACCTCGGCTACGCCCCACCCTTCTCCCCGGTCTGGGACCCCATCCAGGTCGCCTCCCGCAAGGCGGCGGGCGCGGTACGCAACGCCTGACGGACACCTTTGCCCTGTCGCGCCCGCCCCAGCGCCTCCGTCGGGGGGCACGAGCACCACACCCCGGGAGCACGCGAAGCGTGCCTCCCAGGGGCGCGGGGAACTGCGCGAGAAGCCCCACCGCGCGGCACCCGGCGACGATCGCCAGCCCCCGGAGGGGCGGGTGGGTGGGTGGGAGCGGGGCCGGGGCAGACGTCCCCCGTCAGTGGCGCGCGACCGTGTCCGACCAGCAACCCCACCGCGGGGCACGAGCACCACGCCCCGGGAGCACGCGAAGCGTGTCTCCCAGGGGCGCGGGGAACTGCGCGAGAAGCCCCACCGTGCGGCACCCGGCGACGATCGTCAGCCCCTACGGCGGGGCGGGCCGGGGCCGGCTGGAGCGTCGGGGCTACTTGGACGTCTGCGTGTGGACGTAGTCGACCAGACGGGTCAGGGCGTCGGGGTCGGTGGTGGGGAGGACACCGTGGCCGAGATTGAAGACGTGGCCCTCGAGCCCCGCCGCCGCGTCGAGCACCTCACGGGTCTTGACCTCGACCGCCTCCGGCGTGGAGAAGAGGATCGCCGGGTCGAGGTTGCCCTGCAGCGCCTTGCCGGGCCCGACGCGGCGGGCGGCCTCGTCGAGCGGGACGCGCCAGTCGACGCCGACGACGTCCGCCCCGGCCTCGCCCATGAGCCCGAGCAGCTCACCGGTGCCGACACCGAAGTGGATGCGCGGCACCCCGTACCCGGCGACGGCGTCGAAGACCTTCTTCGAGGCCGGCATGACGGAGCGGCGGTAGTCGGCCGGGGCGAGCGCGCCGACCCACGAGTCGAAAAGCTGTACGGCGCTGGCGCCGGCCTCGATCTGCACCTTCAGGAAGGCGGAGGTGATCTCGGCGAGCCGGTCGAGCAGGTCGGCCCACAGCTGCGGGTCGCCGTACATGAGGGCCTTGGTGTGCTCGTGGTTGCGCGACGGCCCGCCCTCGACGAGATAGCTGGCGAGGGTGAAGGGTGCGCCGGCGAAGCCGATGAGCGGGGTGGAGCCGAGCTCCGCGGTGAGCAGGCCGATGGCCTCGGTGACGTAGGAGACGTCGTCCGGGGTCAGGGCGCGCAGCTGCGCGAGGTCCGCGCGGGAGCGGATCGGGTTGGCGACGACGGGCCCGACACCGGGCTTGATGTCGAGGTCGATGCCGATGGCCTTGAGCGGCACGACGATGTCGCTGAAGTAGATCGCGGCGTCGACCTTGTGGCGGCGTACCGGCTGCAGGGTGATCTCGGCGACGAGTTCCGGCCGCATGCAGGACTCGAGCATGGGGATGCCCTCGCGCACCTTGAGGTACTCCGGCAGCGAGCGCCCGGCCTGCCGCATGAACCACACGGGGGTGTGCGGCACGGGCTCGCGCCTGCACGCCTTGATGAAGGCGGATTCCCTGGTGGCTTCGATCGTCGCTGACGGCTGCTGGCCCGTGGCCTCGGTGTTGGCACTCACACGGGAAAGTCTCGCACGGCCGCCCGGCGGGCCGAGACGGTGTCCTTGGCGGGTGTCCCTGCCTGCGCGCGGCGCGAGTTCCCCTTAATCTTCCCCGCATGGCTGCGGCTCAGGGACGACGGTCCGACGGCCCGGACGGGCGGTCCGGGATGAGTGAATCGGTGCGGGAGGGGCAGAACGCTCGGGACATGAACGCTGCACACGAGGACGACCCCACCCCCCTTCCGTTCCGCACGGCGGTCGACGCCCTGCGCTCCGCGCGGCTGCGCCCGGAGATCGAGATCGACCCCACGCGCCCGCCGCAGCGCCTGGCCCCCTACTCGCACGCGCTGGAGGCGGCCGTCGTCGACGGCGAGGAGGATCTGGCCGACGGCCGGCTCGTCCTGCTGCACGACCCGGCCGGGCACGAGGCGTGGCACGGCACGTTCCGCCTGGTGACGCTGGTGCGCGCGGAGCTCGAGCCGGAGATGGCGGCCGATCCGCTGCTCCCCGACGTGTGCTGGTCGTGGCTGACCGGCGCGCTGCAGGCCCGCGGTCTGGGCTACGGCGAGCCGTCGGGCACGGTCACCCGGGCGAGTTCGCACTACTTCGGCGGGATCGGCGACCGGCCGGCCGCTTCGCAGATCGAGATCCGGGCGTCGTGGACGCCGCGCGAGGGGCTCGGCGGGGTGCCGGACACGGCGGCGCACCTCGCGGCGTGGTGCGAGCTGCTGTGCCAGGTGGCGGGGCTCCCGCCGGTGCCGTCGGGTCCGCCCGGGTCGGACGGCTCGGTGGTGACGCTGCCTCAGCGCCGGGGGCCGCGCCCCTCCTGAAAGGTGTCGTGTGCAGGGGCTTTTTTCGGCCGCGTCGGGCGAGTGTCCGACGCGGCCGTCGCTCGTTTGCCCCCACGGGACGATCACGGCCGCTCCGGTTCGGATCGCTTCGATCTTCGTTCGATCTTCGGATGATCGATAGTGCGTCCGAATTGCGTGAATTGTTACTCACCAAATCGTGATCTTTCTCTAAAGGCAGGCAGGTTTGGTGCCGAAGACCTCTGTGACCTTGAAAGCACGGTTCATCCCGGCTTCATCCCCAGAGCCGGCTCCGTCCCGCACCCCAGGAGGCCTGGTGTCCGTTCTCCTCGAGCAGCCCTCAAGCCTGGTCGCCTACCGCCCGAACAAGCCCACCGCGATGGTGGTCGTGGCCGACCCGCGCGTCCGCTCCACCGTCACCCGCCATCTGTGGGCGCTCGGTGTTCGCGACGTCATCGAGGCCTCGTCCGTCGCGGAGGCTCGTCCCCGCATCGGCAACCCCCGGGACATCTGCGTCGCAGACGTCCACCTCCCCGACGGCTCCGGCCTCACCCTGCTCTCCGAGACCCGGGCGGCGGGCTGGCCCAACGGCCTGGCCCTGTCCGCCGCCGACGACATCGGCGCCGTGCGCAACGCCCTCGCGGGCGGCGTGAAGGGCTACGTCGTCACGGGCACCCGGACCAACGTCGGAATGCCCACCCGCCCCGGCGCCGCCCCGATCGGCTCCGCCGCCGCCCGTATGCACCGCCGCCCCCCGGGTGCCCCGAGCCACCCGGGCGGCTACCGGGAGCTGTCGGGCCGTGAGGTGGAGGTCCTGCGGCTCGTCGCCGAGGGCCAGTCGAACAAGGCGATCGGCGTCTCCATGGGCCTGTCCGCCCTGACCGTCAAGAGCCACCTCGCCCGCATCGCGCGCAAGCTCGGCACGGGCGACCGGGCCGGGATGGTGGCGGTGGCACTGCGCACCGGAATCATCCACTGATCGCAGACTGGCCGGATCCTTCCGGTTCACACCCCTTCAGCGCCCCGCGCCCGGGACGTTGGGGGGCGCGGGGGGCGGGGGGTGTGCTTAACCCGTGGTCTGGTGCTAGCGCCCACGGAGACCGCCGCGCCCCCCCCCCCCCCCAGCCACCATCGCCCGCCCCCCCCCCCCCCCGCGCCC
>NZ_JBHYTK010000002.1:114772-132029 GCF_042749255.1 Streptomyces sp. NPDC059524
GGGGGGGGGGGGGGGGCGCCCCGCCCCCCCCAAACACACCCCCGTCCCCTCGGGGCGGCGACCTTGCGCCACACCCCCCCCCCCCGCCCGCCCGCCGCACGTCCCCCCGCCGGGGCGTCGTCGGTTGACAGATACCCTTGACAGGTGACAGACGCCCAAGAGACCGCAGCAGCCAGCACCCCGACCGAAGGGACAGCGGTCCCGCTGCTCGAGCCGCGCGAGGGCATCCCGCCGGTGATCGCCGACGAGGCCGCGCTCGCCGAGGTGGTCGCGGCCTTCGCCGCGGGCACCGGCCCGGTCGCCGTCGACGCCGAGCGCGCGTCCGGCTACCGCTACGGGCAGCGCGCGTACCTGGTGCAGCTGCGGCGCGAGGGCGCGGGCTCCGCGCTGATCGACCCCGTCGCCTGTCCCGACCTCTCCGCCTTCGGCGCCGCCGTCGCCGACGCCGAGTGGGTGCTGCACGCCGCGACGCAGGACCTGCCGTGTCTGCGCGAGATAGGCATGATCCCGTCGACGCTGTTCGACACCGAGCTGGCCGGGCGTCTCGCCGGGTTCCCCCGGGTGGGGCTCGGCGCGATGGTGGAGAACGTGCTGGGCTACGTGCTGGAGAAGGGCCACTCCGCGGTCGACTGGTCGACGCGGCCGCTGCCCGAGCCCTGGCTGCGCTACGCGGCCCTCGACGTGGAGCTCCTGGTCGACCTGCGCGACTCGCTGGAGAAGGAGCTCGACCGGCAGGGCAAGCTCGACTGGGCGCACCAGGAGTTCGACGCCATCGCCTCGGCCCCGCCCGCTCCGCCCCGCAAGGACCCCTGGCGCCGCACCTCCGGCATGCACAAGGTGCGCCGGCGCCGGCAGATGGCGGTCGTACGGGAGCTGTGGACGGCGCGGGACAGGGTCGCGCAGCGGCGTGACGTGTCGCCGGGCAAGGTGCTGGGGGACGCGGCGATCGTCGAGGCGGCGCTCGCGCTGCCGCAGAACGTGCACGCGCTGACCGCGCTGCCGGGCTTCGGCCACCGGATGGGCCGCCGTCAGCTGGAGCAGTGGCAGGCCGCGGTGGACCGGGCGCGGGAGCTGCCCGAGTCGGAGCTGCCGCAGCCGGGCCAGCCGCTGACCGGCCCCCCGCCGCCGCGCGCCTGGGCGGACAAGGACCCGGCGGCCGCGGCGCGCCTGTCCGCGGCGCGGGCCGGGGTCTCTGCGCTGGCCGAGCAGCTGAACATGCCGCAGGAGAACCTGATCACGCCCGACACGGTCCGCCGCGTCTGCTGGGAGCCGCCGGTTCCCGCGGACCCGGACGCGGTGGCGGCGGCGCTGGCCTCGCACGGGGCGCGGCGCTGGCAGGTCGAGCAGGTGACCCCGCTCCTCGTGAAGGCGCTCGCGACGCGCGTGTGAGCGCTCCCGTCCTGCTCTGTTGCAGGATCCGGACATCGCCGCGGTGTCGGATCGGCTTGGAGATCACTAGTTTCTGAGCATGTTCAAAAACAGGCGGGGAGAGCTCCGGCAGGAGTACGCGGACTGGGTGCGGGACTTCGAGGAGGCGCGGGAGCGGCGGGCCGCGCTGGGTGACCCGGACTGGACGCGCGGAGCCACGCTCCCCCGCGCCCTCGTCCGCAGCGTGCAGCGCTTCCAGGTCGGGGAGGACGGCGACGGGGGCGCGCTGCTCGCGAAGGCGGCGCGGGCCGGGGACCCTTCGTACACACGGGCGGCGCGGCTGTTCGTGGCCGAGGAACAGAACCACGCGCGGCTGCTCGCCGAGGTGCTCGGCGCGGCCGGGGCCGGCACACTGCGCTCGCACTGGAGCGACGCGGTGTTCGTACGGCTGCGGCGCCTGCTCGGGCTGCGGCTCGAACTGCTGGTGCTGATGATCGCCGAGGTCGTGGCCCTCAGGTACTACCGGGCGCTGCGCGACGGCGCGCCCGATCCGCTGCTCGCCGAGGTGGCCGGCCGGATCCTGGCCGACGAGGAACGCCATGTGCCGTTCCACTGCCGGCGCCTGCGGGAGGGCTTCGCCGGGCTGCCGCGGCCCGCGGTGCGGCTGGTCGTCCGGGGCTGGCGGGTGCTCCTCGGCGCGGCCGCCTGGGTGGTCGCCGCCGATCACGGCGCGGCCCTGCGCCGCTGCGGCGTGACCCGCCGCGCGTTCGTCCACGAGGTCGTCTCCTCCTCGGCCCCGATGGCCGCGTACATGGCCGGAGCCGGTACGGGCGCCGCCGCGTCCGGTACGGGCGACACTCAGGTGCGGCAGCCCCTACGATCGTCCGCGTGAAGGACGGCATGGCGGGGGCGTTCTCTGGCCTCTTCCGCAGACGCGGGCGCACGGACCCGCACGGAGACGAACTGGCCCGGGTCGAGGCGGAGATCACCGCCTTCGGGGAGGCGCTCGCCGGGCATCCCTTCCGGCCGGACCATCAGGCGCACAGTTCCCGGCTCCTCGCCGACTACCAGCGGGCCCTGGACGCGTACGAGCGGGCCAAGCGCGACTTCACCGGCGACCGGACCCTGCGGGACGCCGCCGACGTGCTGCGCGCCCTCGACGAAGGGCGTCACGCACTGGCCTGTGTGGACGCCGCGGTCGCGGGCCGGCCGCGCCCGCACCGGCTTCCCCTCTGCTTCTTCGACCCCCGTCACGGGCCGTCGGCCGAGGAGGTCCGCTGGGCCCCGGCCGGGGGCGCCGCGCGGACGGTCGCCGTCTGCGCCGCCGATGCCGTGCGCCTGGCCGAGGGGCGGGCGCCGATCGAGAGCGGGCTGCGGGAGCGGACCCCGGACCCGCGGGCCGCGTCCCGCACGAAGCGGCGCCCCGCGCACGAACCCGCCCCGCCCGCCTCCGCCGAGGACCCGTACGGGACCTGCCCCGTGCCCGCGGGGACGCGGCAGCGCCGGGAGAACCGCGGCAGCGCGGAAGTGCAGCTGAGCCGCACCGACCGGCGCGCGCCCGGGCTGCTGGTGGTTCACCTGGAGCGGGCCGACGGCTCCTGGGTCGACCTGACCGGTCCGGCGGGCGACGGCGGGCAGCGCCGGCAGCTCCTCACGCACGGCTCCGTGCTGACGCGGGCCGTCGTCCCGGTCCCCGCCGACGGCCAGGACACGATCAATCTGTCCCTGCACACCCGGCGCGGGTGGCGGATCTGGCTGCACCCGGTGGAGGACATCCCGCTCCTGACGGGCGAGGTCAGCTCGACCGGCACGTACGTCCTGCGGCATCCCGGCGGCCGGGAGCCGCTGCGGATCACCCAGCACGAGGGGTCCGCCTTCTCGCTGCACGCCCTGCGGGCGGACTTCCGGCCCGGGGACCTCCTGTGCGAGGGGACCGGCGCGTTCACGGCCGCGGCACTCGCGCCGAAGAAGCCCTGCCTGCTGTACGTCCGCTCGCGCGGCCCGTGGACGCTCACCCCGACGGGGGCTCCCAAGCGGCGCTGAGCCCTCTTTTGGAAGTGTGACGTTCGCCGCTCCGGGCGAGGGGGCTGGGCAGCATGGTTACTCGCAAGTAGCATGAAGGGGTGAGCGCGCGCTCAGGTGCGCGCCGCGGCAGTGCCGTCCCGCATCTTGGAGGAGAGCCATCGTGCCTCGTACCGTCAGGGACGTCGTCTTCGTCGACGGCGTCCGCACCCCGTTCGGCAAGGCGGGCCCGAAGGGCATCTACCACGAGACCCGGGCCGACGACCTCGTCGTCAAGGCGATCCGCGAGCTGCTGCGCCGCAACCCGGCCCTCGACCCGGCCAAGATCGACGAGGTCGCCATCGCCGCGACCACGCAGATCGGCGACCAGGGTCTGACCCTGGGCCGCACGGCCGGCATCCTGGCCGGGCTGCCGCAGTCCGTCCCCGGCTACTCGATCGACCGCATGTGCGCCGGCGCGCTGACCGCCGTGACGACGACCGCCGGTTCCATCGCGTTCGGCGCCTACGACGCCGTCATCGCCGGTGGCGTCGAGCACATGGGCCGCCACCCCATGGGTGAGGGCGTCGACCCGAACCCGCGCTTCGTCAGCGAGAAGCTGGTCGACGAGTCCGCCCTGTTCATGGGCATGACCGCCGAGAACCTGCACGACCGCTACCCGACCATCACCAAGCAGCGCGCCGACGAGTACGCCGTGCGCTCGCAGGAGAAGGCCGCGAAGGCGTACGCGAACGGCAAGATCCAGCAGGACCTGGTCCCGATCTCCGTGCGCAACACCAACGCCGAGGTCGGCGAGACGGGCTGGGGCCTGGTCACCGCCGACGAGCCGATGCGCCCGGGCACGACCCTGGAGAACCTCTCGGGTCTCAAGACGCCGTTCCGCACGCACGGCCGCGTCACGGCCGGCAACGCCGCGGGTCTCAACGACGGCGCCACCGCCTCGATCATCGCCTCCGAGGACTTCGCCCGGGAGAACAACCTCCCGGTCAAGATGCGCCTCGTCTCCTACGCCTTCGCCGGCGTCGAGCCCGAGGTCATGGGCTACGGCCCGATCCCGGCCACGGAGAAGGCCCTCGCCAAGGCCGGCCTGTCGATCTCGGACATCGGCCTGTTCGAGGTCAACGAGGCCTTCGCCGTGCAGGTGCTCGCCTTCCTGGAGCACTACGGCATCGCCGACGACGACGCGCGCGTCAACCAGTACGGCGGCGCCATCGCGTTCGGTCACCCGCTCGCCTCCTCCGGCGTCCGTCTGATGACGCAGCTGGCCCGCCAGTTCGAGGAGCAGCCCGAGGTCCGTTACGGCCTCACCACCATGTGCGTCGGCTTCGGCATGGGCGCGACGGTCATCTGGGAAAACCCGCACTTCGAGGGGGACAAGTGAGCACCACCGCCGAGCTTCTGAAGGGTGCGGCCGAGCTGTTCCCCGGCGAGGTCGTCACGTCCGCGCACGTACGGCACCTCGAACTGCCCTACGGTGCGGGCCGCTTCGCTCTCATCACGCTGGACAACGGCTTCGACCACACCAAGCCGACCACCTTCGGCCCGGGTTCGCTCGCGAACCTGAACGTCGCGATCGACCAGGTCGAGGCGGAGGCCAAGGCCGGTGAGATCGTCGGTGTCGGCATCACCGGCAAGCCGTTCATCTTCGCCGTCGGCGCCGACCTCAAGGGCGTCGAGCTGCTGAAGAACCACGACGACGCGCTCGCCATCGGCAAGGGCGGCCACGAGGTCTTCAAGCGTCTGTCCGGCCTCGCCGTGCCGACGTTCGCGTACTACAACGGTGCCGCGATGGGCGGTGGCGTCGAGGTCGGTCTGCACTGCTCCTACCGCACCGTCTCCAAGGCGCTGCCCGCGTTCTCGCTGCCCGAGGTCTTCCTCGGTCTGGTCCCCGGCTGGGGCGGCTGCGCGCTGCTGCCGAACCTGATCGGCGCCGAGAAGGCCGTCTCGGTCATCATCGAGAACAGCCTGAACCAGAACAAGCAGCTCAAGGGCAAGCAGGTCTTCGAACTCGGCATCGCGGACGCGCTGTTCGAGGGTGCGGACTTCCTGGAGCAGTCGCTGATCTGGACGGCGAACGTCCTCAAGGGCGACGTCGTGGTCGAGCGGGCCGGCATCGACCGCGGCGAGGCCTGGGACCAGGCCGTCGCGCGCGGCCGGTTCATCGCCGACTCCAAGGTGCACGGCGCGGCCCCGGCCGCCTACCGCGCCCTGGAGATCATCGCCGCCGCCAAGGACGGTGACCTGCAGGCCGGGTTCGACGCCGAGGACAAGGCGCTCGCCGACCTCATCATGGGCGGCGAACTGCGCGCCGGCATCTACTCGTTCAACCTGGTGCAGAAGCGCGGCAAGCGTCCCGCCGGCGCCCCGGACAAGAACCTGGCGCGCCCGGTCACCAAGGTCGGCGTCGTCGGCGCCGGTCTGATGGCCTCGCAGCTCGCCCTGCTGTTCCTGCGCCGCCTGGAGGTGCCGGTCGTCCTGACCGACATCGACCAGGAGCGCGTCGACAAGGGTGTGGGCTACGTCCACGCCGAGATCGACAAGCTGCTCGGCAAGGGCCGCATCAACCAGGACAAGGCCAACCGCCTGAAGGGCCTGGTCTCCGGTGTCCTGGACAAGGCCGAGGGCTTCGCGGACGCGGACTTCATCATCGAGGCCGTCTTCGAGGAGATCGGCGTCAAGCAGCAGGTGTTCGCCGAGGTCGAGGCCGTCGCCCCGGCGCACGCGATCCTCGCCACGAACACCTCGTCGCTGTCCGTCTCCGAGATGGCGTCGAAGCTGAAGCACCCCGAGCGGGTCGTCGGCTTCCACTTCTTCAACCCTGTCGCGATCCTCCCGCTCCTGGAGATCGTGCGCGGCGAGCAGACGGACGACGCGGCGCTCGCCACGGCGTTCGGCGTCGCCAAGAAGCTGAAGAAGACCGCCGTTCTCGTGAAGGACGCCCCGGCGTTCGTCGTGAACCGCATCCTCACCCGCTTCATGGGCGAGATCCAGAACGTCATCGACGAGGGCACCCCGGTCGAGGTCGCGGAGAAGGCGGTGGAGCCCCTGGGCCTGCCGATGTCCCCGCTCGTCCTCCTCGAGCTGGTCGGCCCGGCCATCGGTCTGCACGTCTCGGAGACCCTGAACCGCGCCTTCCCGGAGCGCTTCACCGTCTCCCCGAACCTCGCGGCCGTCGTCAAGGCGGGCAAGCGCGGCTTCTACGTCTACGACTCCGGCAAGCCGGAGCTGGACCCCGAGGTCGCCGCGCTCCTGAAGCAGGGCGATGTCGTCCTGACCGAGGAGCAGGTCCGCGACCGCGTGCTCGACGCCGTCGCCCAGGAGATCGGGCTCATGCTCGACGAGGGTGTCGTCGCCGAGGCTCAGGACATCGACCTCTGCCTCATCACCGGTGCGGGCTGGCCCTTCCACCTGGGCGGCATCACGCCGTACCTGGACCGCGAGGGCGTCTCCGAGCGGGTGAACGGCAAGAAGTTCCTCGAGGCGGGCGTGGCCAGCGTCCCCGCGTAGCGGAACGCGCGGGCGGCTCGCCGCCCGACCACCTGTGTGACCGAGGGGCGCGGGTACGGCGGATCAGTTGGGGCTGATCCGCGGTTCCCCGCGCCCCTTTCGGCGTTCATGCTGGACCCATGGACGATGTGCTCGTGGTCGACGGGGCCAATGTGGTGGGGTCGGTGCCCGACGGGTGGTGGCGGGACCGGTTCGGGGCCGCCGTGCGGTTGCGGGACCGGCTCGTCGCGTACGGGCAGCGGCACGGGGTCGAGGTCGTGCTGGTCGTCGAAGGGGCCGCGCGCGGGGTCGAGTCCGTGGTCGGGGTGCGGGTGGAGTCGGCCGCGGGCAGCGGGGACGATCACATCGTGGAGCTCGTGGGGCGGCTCGGGCGGCCCTGCACCGTCGTCACCGCCGATCGTGAACTGCGGTCCCGGGTCGAGGCCCTGGGGGCGCGGACGGTGGGGCCGCGTGCCGTGCGGTCCTCAGAGCCGCCGCCAGTCGGGTGAGAGCGTGAGGCCGGGGCCGTCCGGGTCCTGCCGGGTCAGGCGCGGGGCCCCGTCGGCGCCGCGGATCGCGACGACGACACGGTCGAGGGCGTCGAGGGCGAGGGCCGGGTCGCCGGTGCAGGCCACGCCCGTGTCGGACCACCACATGCCGTGCCGCTCGGCCTCGGTGGCGCAGACGCCGAGCAGCAGGGTGCCGTCCGCTCCGCGCTGGGCGAGCACCGTGCAGTCCTGGCCGTCGACGCGGGCGCGCAGGGCCGCGAGGGCGCCGTCGCCGGGCGAGCCGCCGATCGGCACGACGGGGCCGCCGCGCCGGTGGGCCACGACCGAGGCGGACTCCGGGTCGGTCCAGTAGTACGTGAGGCGCCCCGGAGCGGTCTCCAGGGCCGTGCCGGACCCGGCGAGCGCCCCGCACTCCAGCGGGGGTTCCACGGCGCTCAGGGCGCCGTCCGGGGCGTCCTGAGCCCAGAGCCGTACGCCCTGCTCCGAGGGCACGGCGACCTCCACGTGGCCGTCCGAGGTGGCCGCGGGGACGGGGCCGTCGCCGAGGCGGGAGCCGCGCAGGTCCTCCCAGCGCCCCCACTTGCCGTCCTTCTGCTCGCGGCGCAGCTGCAGCCCGCGCCCGGCGTTGCGCAGGAAGACGAAGACGGTGCCCTGTGTGTCGACGGCGGCGGTGGGCAGGCCGGCCTTCCGGCCGTTCTCCGCGGTGCGGTACGGATTGCCGAGCGAGCGCCACTCGGTGACGGGGCGTCCGGACTGGTACTGGATGGCGTGCACGATCTCGACGCCGGGGTCGTCGGCGCGCGGGCGCCGGGCGAGGAGGTGCACGATCCCGTCGGCGCCCTGCGCGATCACGAGGTCGGTCAGGTGCTCGGCCGGGAAGAAGTCGGGTCCGGTCCACTCGGGGCCGCCGGGCCGTCGCTCGGTCCAGCGCAGCAGCCCGTCGTCGGAGGGCGCGTGGAGGGTGAGCCTGCCGTCCTTGCCGCGGGTGAGCCAGCGGCCGCGGGCCGTGCCCGAGAGCGGGTGCCCTATCGCGTCCCCGGTGTCCTCGGCGGGTGTGCCGCCGACGGCGCGGGCAAGGCCCGCGGAGTCCGTCCCCCTCCTCCGCATGGCTGGGTTCACCTTCCCGTTCCCGCCGCGTCGACTGCACGGCATCCACGCTCGACGCGCACATCATAGGCACGCGTCGAACGCTTCTGCGATCACTGCTTGGCGGGGTTCAGGCGGCTGTTGCGGCGCCCGTAGAGGAAGTAGACGACCATGCCGATGACCATCCACACGCCGAAGCGGAGCCAGGTCTCGCCGGGCAGGTTGAGCATCAGCCACAGGGACGCGGCGATGGAGACGATCGGCAGGACCGGGACCCACGGGGTGCGGAAGGCGCGGGGCAGGTCGGGGCGGGTGCGGCGCAGGACCATCACGCCGACCGCGACGACGACGAAGGCGAACAGGGTGCCGATGTTCACCAGCGTCGCCAGCTCGTTGATGCTGGTGAAGCCGGCCACGACCGAGATGATGACGCCGAGCAGGATGGTCGGCCGGTACGGGGTGCGGAACTTCGGGTGGGTCTTGGAGAAGAAGCGCGGCAGCAGTCCGTCGCGGCTCATCGCGAAGAAGACGCGGGTCTGGCCGAGCAGCAGGATCAGACAGACCGTGGTGAGGCCGACGGCGGCGCCGAAGCTGATGACGCCCGCGTAGAAGGGATGCCCGACGTCCTTGAACGCGTCGGCGAGCGGGGCGCTGACGGACAGTTTCGTGTAGTGCTGCATGCCGGTGACGACGAGGGCGACGGCCACGTACAGGATCGTGCAGATGAGGAGCGAGCCGAGGATGCCGCGGGGCATGTCGCGCTGCGGCAGCTTGGTCTCCTCGGCGGCGGTGGCCACGACGTCGAAGCCGATGAAGGCGAAGAAGACGATGGACGCGGCCGTGAAGATGCCCATGAGGCCGAAGTTGGTGGCCTCGTAGCCGAACATCAGCTGGACCAGGGGCGCGGTCTCCCAGCCGCCGCCGCTCTCCGGGGTCACCGGGTCGGGGATGAACGGCTTGTAGTTGTCGCCCACGATGAAGAACAGGCCGGCGACGATCACGATCATCACGACGGTGACCTTGATGGCGACGACCAGCGCGGTGATCCGGGCGGACAGCTTCATGCCGAGGACCAGGACGGCGGTCAGCACGAGGACGAGGAGGAAGGACAGGATGTCGAAGGTGCCGCCCGGCACGTCCGGCCCTTCCAGGGACACCGGTAGATGCCAGCCGATGTTGTCCATCAGCGACCGCACGTAGCCCGACCAGCCGACGGCGACCACCGCCGTGCCGAGCGCGAACTCTAGGACCAGGTCCCAGCCGATGATCCAGGCGGGCAGCTCGCCGATGGAGGCGTACGCGAAGGTGTACGCCGATCCGGCGACCGGCACGGTGGACGCGAACTCCGCGTAGCACAGCGCGGCGAGCGCGCAGACGATGCCGGCGGCGACGAAGGCGAGCGCGGTCGCGGGGCCCGCGTTCTCCTTGGCGACCTTGCCGGTGAGGACGAAGATGCCGGTGCCGATGATGACGCCGACGCCGAAGACGGTGAGGTCCCAGGCGGAGAGGGACTTCCTGAGGGCGTGCTCCGGTTCCTCGGTGTCCCGGATCGACTGCTCGACCGTCTTGGTCCGGAACAGGGACTGGTTCCCGTTCCCGTTCGACTGCTGGTCGACGCTCATCGGCGTACCTCCGTAGCCATGGCCGTACGCCCATGATTCAGGCAGTCGGCGGCGGGCGCGCGTCGAGACCGGGTCCTTTCACACGATCGGGCCGGTCGTGACCTCCTGTGGAGGTCCGGCCGGCCCGGAGGCGTGCGCGGGGTGCGGGTCAGTCGCGGGCGGGCTCCACGGCGGGGGCCGTCTCGCGCTCGTAGCGGCCGTCCAGCTTCGCCACGAGGCCGGTGACCTGGCGGGCGATGTCCGGGGCGGTGAGGCCGATCTCGGCCATGATCTCCTTGCGGGAGGCGTGGTCGAGGAAGCGCGGCGGGATGCCGAAGTCGCGCAGCGGGACGTCGACGCCCGCGTCGCGCAGCGCCTGGGCGATCGCGGAGCCGACGCCGCCGACCCGCGAGTTGTCCTCGACGGTGACGACGACGCGGTGGCGCTCGGCCAGCGGGGCGAGGGCCTCGTCGACCGGCTTGACCCAGCGGGGGTCGACGACGGTCGTGGTGATGCCCTGCTTGTCGAGCAGATCGGCGATCTCCAGGCACATCGGGGCGAGCGCGCCGACGGAGACGAGCAGGACGTCGGGCCGGTCGCTGCCGGGCTCGCGCAGGACGTCCATGCCGCCGGCCTTGCCGACGGCCTCGACGGCGGGGCCGACCGCGCCCTTGGAGTAGCGCACGACGGTCGGCGCGTCCTCGACCTGGACGGCCTCGCGCAGCTGGGCGCGGACCTGGTCGGCGTCGCGCGGCGCGGCGATGCGGATGCCGGGCACGACCTGGAGGATCGACATGTCCCACATGCCGTTGTGCGAGGCGCCGTCCGTGCCGGTGATGCCGGCCCGGTCCAGGACGAAGGTGACGCCGCACTTGTGCAGGGCCACGTCCATGAGGAGCTGGTCGAAGGCGCGGTTGAGGAAGGTCGCGTAGACGGCGAAGACCGGGTGCAGGCCGCCCGCGGCGAGGCCGGCCGCCGAGGTGGCGGCGTGCTGCTCGGCGATGCCGACGTCGTAGACCCGCTCGGGGAACTCCTCGGCGAACTTCTTCAGGCCGACGGGCTGGAGCATCGCGGCGGTGATCGCGACGATGTCCTCGCGCTCGCGGCCGAGGCGGACCATCTCGTCGCCGAAGACGGAGGTCCAGTCGGCGCCGGAGGCCTTGACGGGCAGGCCGGTGTCGGGGTGGATGGGGCCGATGCCGTGGAAGCGGTCCGCCTCGTCCTCGACGGCCGGGCGGTAGCCGCGGCCCTTCTCGGTGAGGCAGTGCACGATCACGGGGCCGCCGAAGCGCTTGGCGCGGGTCAGCGCGGACTCCAGGGCCTCGACGTCGTGGCCGTCGATCGGGCCGACGTACTTGAGGCCGAGGTCCTCGAACATGCCCTGGGGCGAGATGAAGTCCTTGAGGCCCTTCTTGGCGCCGTGCAGGGTCTCGTAGAGCGGCCGTCCGACGACGGGGGTGCGCTCCAGGATGTCCTTGCCGCGGGCCAGGAAGCGCTCGTAGCCGTTCGTGGTGCGCAGGGTCGCCAGGTGGTTGGCGAGGCCGCCGATCGTGGGGGCGTAGGAGCGCTCGTTGTCGTTGACGACGATGACGAGGGGGCGGTCCTTGGCGGCCGCGATGTTGTTGAGCGCCTCCCAGGCCATGCCGCCGGTGAGGGCGCCGTCACCGATCACGGCGACGACGTGGTCGTCGCTGCGGCGCAGCTCGTTGGCCTTGGCGAGGCCGTCGGCCCAGCCGAGGACCGTGGAGGCGTGCGAGTTCTCGATGAGGTCGTGCTCGGACTCGGCCTGCGCGGGGTAGCCGGACAGTCCGCCCTTCATCTTCAGCTTCGAGAAGTCCTGGCGGCCGGTGAGCAGCTTGTGCACGTAGGACTGGTGGCCGGTGTCCCACAGGACCTTGTCCTTGGGGGACTCGAAGACGCGGTGCAGGGCGATCGTCAGCTCGACGACGCCGAGGTTGGGGCCGAGGTGGCCGCCGGTCTTCGAAACCGCGTCCACGAGGAAGGTCCGGATCTCTCCCGCCAGCTGGTCCAGCTGCTCCAGGCTGAGCCGGTCCAGATCGCGCGGTCCCGTGATGCGGGTCAGCAGCGGCACCCGTGCCTCCTTGCAATAGAGCGGTGTGTAGCTGGCAGGCCTGTCCGAGCTTGCCGGGTCCGTCGAGTCTAATGTTCCGCCGCCGGGGGTGGCGGGCGGGACTGGCGTTCGGGGGGTGTCCCCCGGACGCGACGGTGCCCGGCGTCCTCGTCGACGCCGGGCACGGTCTGCCAGGTCAGGCGGTCAGGCGCGACCGGCCGACTTCTGGGTCTTGCGGGTGATCGAGTCGATGACGACCGTGGCGAGAAGCACACCACCGGTGATCATGTACTGGATCGGCGTGGCGATGCCCTGGAGGGCGAGGCCGTACTGGATCGAGGTGATGACGAGGACACCGAGCAGCGCGTTCCAGGTGCGGCCGCGGCCGCCGAAGAGGCTGGTGCCGCCGATGACGGCCGCCGCGATGACGTTCATCAGGAGGTCGCCGGAGCCGGCGCTCTGGTTGGCCGCCGCGATCTTGGAGGCCCAGAAGAGGCCGCCGACCGCCGCGAACAGGCCCGCGATGGCGAACACGGAGATCCGTACCGCCGTGACGTTGATACCGGCGCGGCGGGAGGCCTCGACGCTGCCGCCGAGCGCGAAGACCTTGCGGCCGTACGCGGTGCGGCGCAGCAGGAAGTCGCTGCCGACCAGGACGATGCCGAAGAGCAGCACCGCGAGCGGCAGGCCCTTGTACTGGTTGAAGATCACCGCGACACCGAAGACGCCGATCGCGAGGAGCACGGTGCGCATCAGGATGTCGCTGAGCGGCCGGGACGGGATGCCCGCGAGGGCGCGCCGGCGGTTGCCGAGGTACGTCGGCACGAAGTAGCCGAGGACCGCGACGACGGCCAGGCCGTAGGCGGCGGCGACGTCGGAGAAGTAGTAGCTGGTGAGCTTGCCGACGACGCCTTCGCTGTCGATGTTGATCGTGCCGTTGGAGCCCAGGATCTGGAGCATGAAGCCGTTCCAGAACAGCAGGCCGGCCAGCGTCACGGCGAAGGCGGGGGCGCCCACGCGGGCGAAGAAGAAGCCGTGCAGGGCGCCGATGACGGCGCCCGCCGCGAGGGCGGTGAGCACGGCGAGCCACTCGTTGACGCCGTGGGTGATGCTCATCACGGCCATGATCGCCGAGGAGACACCGGAGACGGAGCCGACCGAGAGGTCGATCTCGCCGAGCAGCAGCACGAAGATGATGCCGACGGACATCATGCCCGTGGCGACCATGGCGACGAAGATGTTGTTGAGGTTCTCCGCGCCCAGGAACGCCGAGTTCAGGCTCTGGAAGATCGCGCAGATGACGATCAGGCCGATGACGACCGGTATGGCGCCGAGGTCGCCGCCCTTGATCTTCCGCTTGAACTCGCTCAGGTAGCCGGCGAAGCCCTGCTCGCGCACGAGCAGGCGGGGGTCGACGGCCGCGACGGACGCGCCGGCGGCCGCCGGGGCCGCGTCCACGGTCCCCTGGGTCTTGTCGAGGCTCGGGTTGGTCTTGTCGACGCTCACTTCTGAGCCTCCCCGTTGGTGCGCGCCGCACGTCGGGTCACCGCGTTGTCCGTGGCGCCGGTGATGGCGGAGATGATCTCTTCCTGCGAGGTGTTCTTCACCTCGAAGACGCCGTTGTTGCGCCCGAGGCGCAGCACGGCGACCTTGTCGGCCACGGCCTTCACGTCGGCCATGTTGTGGCTGATGAGGATGACCGCGTGGCCGCGCTCGCGCAGCCGCTCCACGAGGTCGAGCACCTGTGCGGTCTGCTCGACGCCGAGGGCGGCGGTGGGCTCGTCCAGGATCACCAGCTTGGGCTCGCCGAGCATGGAGCGGGCGATGGCCACGACCTGACGCTGACCGCCGGAGAGCGAGGCGATCGGGATGCGCACGCTGGGGATGCGGATCGACAGGGTCTCGAGCAGCTCGCGGGAGCGGCGCTCCATCTCGACCTCGTCGAGGACGCCGCGGCGCTTGATCTCGCGGCCCAGGAACAGGTTGCCGACGACGTCGATGTTGTCGCAGAGCGCGAGGTCCTGGTAGACGGTCGCGATGCCCAGACCCTGGGCGTCCTGCGGCTTGTTGACCGCGACGGCCTTGCCGTCCCACTCGATGACGCCGTCATCGATGGGGTGCACGCCTGCGATCGTCTTGACCAGGGTGGACTTTCCGGCACCGTTGTCGCCGACCAGGGCGACCACCTCACCGGCGTGGACCTCAAGCTCTACGTCGGTGAGCGCCTGGACGGCACCGAATCGCTTGGAGACCCCGCGCAACGCCAGCACGGGCGTAGCGGACACGTGAACCATCTCCTTCGCCGCCAAAGGCCTGACCCGGCGGGAGGTTTGAACAGAAGTGAAGTCTGAGGGGGGTGTTCGTCCGGCGCCCCGCCGTTAGCTTTGCGGGGCTGTCGGCGGCGGGGCGCCGGACGTTCGGGGGGCGCGTGGGCGCCGGACCGACTACTCCAGGCCGATCTTGTCGCAGGCGGCCTTGTACTTGGCCGTGCAGATCTCGTCGAGGGTGTAGTACCCCTCCTTGACGACCGTGTCCTTGATGTTGTCCTGGGTCAGGGAGACGACCGGGACGATGACCGACGGGATGCCCTTGTCGGTGCCGCTGTCGACGGTGCTGGTCTGCAGGGAGCTGTCGACCTTGCCGGTCTTCGCGATGGAGACGGCCATCTTGGCGACGGTCTCGGCCTCCTGCGGGTACGACTTGAAGACGCTCATGTACTGGTCGCCGGTGACGATGCGCTGCACGCCGGCGAGCTCGGCGTCCTGGCCGGTGACCGGGGGGAGCTTCTTGAGGCCCGCGGCCTTGAGGGCGGTGATGATGCCGCCCGCCATGCCGTCGTTGGCCGAGTAGACGCCCTTGATCTTGTCCTTGCCGATCGCGGAGATGGCGCCTTCCATGTTGGCGTTGGCGTTCTCCGGCTTCCACTCCTTGGTGTCGTAGGACTTGGCGATGTCCACCTTGCCCTTGAGCACCGAGAGCGCGCCGTCCTTGAACTGCTTCGCGTTCGGGTCGGTGATCGCGCCGTTCATCATGACGATCTTGCTGCTCGCCTTGGCGTCGGAGCCCATGGCCTTGAGCAGGGCCTCGCCCTGGGTCTTGCCGACCTCGGTGTTGTCGAACGAGGTGTAGGCGGAGATCGGGCCCTCGGCCAGGCGGTCGTACGCGACGACGGGGATGCCCGCGTCCTTGGCCTTCTTCACGCCGCCGGCGACCGCCTTGTAGTCGACCGCGTCCAGGATCAGCACGTCGACCTTCTTGGTGATCATCGTGTCGATCTGCTGCGACTGCAGGGTCGCGTCCTGCTTGGCGTTGAGGTACTCGACCTTGCCCTTGCCGTTGGTCAGATCGCTGATCTGCTTCTCGATGATCGGCTTGTCGAACTTCTCGTAGCGAGCCGTCTGGTTCTCCGGCAGCAGCAGGCCGACGGTTATCGCGTCGCCCTTCTTGCCGGCGGTCTTCTCGGTGTCGCTCTTGTCGCCCGACTCCTTCGCGCTGCCACAGGCGGCGAGGGACACGGCCATGGCGGTGGCACAGAACGCAACGGCGGCACGACGCATACGCGTGTTCACTTCAGAAACCTCCCTGACGAGGCCGCGACGTTGCGGCCGAGGTAGCCGGAAGTCAACTCGGCCGCAACCCCATCGTCAAGGAGTAAATCCTTAACGAGATGGCAACGGTGTCATGCGTTCTCTAAGTGAAGACAGGTGTGGGCGCGGACGCGGTGCCGTCCAAAAGGGTTGAATCCCCCATCTCGCTGAGGGCCAGGGCGAGCGCCCCGAGGACCTCCGCGCGACCGCCCAACGCCCCTGGCAGGACCGAGAGTTGACGCGCCGCGCTGGGGATCGCGTAGCGGCTCACGGACTCCCTTATGGGGCCGAGGACGAGCTCTCCGGCCTCCGCCAGGTCGCCGCCGAGGACCACCCGGGAGGGGTTCAGCAGATTGCACAGATTCGCGACGCCGGAGCCGATGTGACGGCCCACGTCGGCGATGACCCGGCGGCAGCCCGGATCGCCGTCCCTGGCGAGCCGTACGACGCCCTCCATGGTCAGATCGGTGCCGTGGCTCGACTGGAGCAGCTGGAGCACGTAGCGGGCCGCCGTGAAGGTCTCCAGGCAGCCGCGGTTGCCGCAGCGGCAGACCGGGCCCGACTCGTCCAGCGTGATGTGCCCGATCTCGCCCGCCGTGCCGCCCGGGCCCCGGTAGATCGAGCCGTCGATGACCAGGCCGGCGCCGACACCGCTGGCGACCTTGATGTACGCCAGGTCCCGCACCCCGCGCCCGCTGCCCCAGACCAGCTCTCCGAGGGCGCCCAGGTTCGCGTCGTTGTCGACGTGCACCGGGACGCCGAGGCGGCGGCCCAGCTCCTCGGCGGGCTTGGCGCCGGTCCAGCCCGGCAGGATGGACGTGGAGCCGAGCGTGCCGCTCTCCACGTCGATCGGACCCGGGACACCGAGTCCGACGCCCGCGACCTTGGAGCGGTCCACGCCGGTCGCCGCGACCAGGCGCTCAACCAGCTGCTCGGCTCGGTCGAAGCCCTGCGCGGCGCTGGCGTCCACGTCCAGCGGCTCGGCCTCCTCGGCGAGGACCTGGTGGGCCAGGTTGCCGATCGCGACGCGCAGGTGCGTGTGGCCGAAGTCGACGCCGATGACGATGCCCGCGTCGCCGCTGAGCGACACGCTGCGGGCCCTGCGCCCGCCGGCCGAGGTGGGCGTGACCTCGACCGTCCCCCCGTCCTTGAGCTCCCGGACGATGTTGGAGACGGTCGCCGCCGACAGACCCGTCGTGCGGGCGATCTCGGCCTGTGTGAGCGATCCGGCGAGGCGCACGGCGCGCACGACCCGCTCCAGATTGGCCCGGTGCAGCGACGACTGCGACCCCGGAGTCTCCATTGACTCTCTCCACCCTTAGCCCTATGGCGGGCGGCCCCCGTAAATGAGCCGTCCGTGGCCCGCGTCACACGGACAGTGACCGGGCCTTGTACAAGTTATGAACTCCAAGCTCCGCTGAAGGGGCCTCTGGCGTCAAGCCCTTGACAGAAATCGGTTCCTACGACGCAACGCGCGCGGGCCGCACACGCGAACAGGGGCCGGGCCCCGGAGAGCGGTCTCTCCGG